>JBGSTN010000904.1:0-9702 GCA_041736455.1 Burkholderiaceae bacterium
GTTGCTGCTGGACCTGGGCGAGCGACACATAGCCTTGCTCCTGCAGCGTCGCCAGACGCTGCGACGCGCCGTCAGCGAGTCGTGCCCGGGATGCCTGTACCGACGCTTCGTTGCCTAGCTGCTCGATTTCTCCGTTGATCGCTGCGATCCGAAGTTGCAACGCGCGTTGCTGCTGATCGAGCAATGACCGCTGCTGCGTGATCTCCGACTGCAGACTGACGCGTCGCGCTTCCAGGAGCCGGGCGATCTCGGCCTGAGTCGCGCCAAGCGTCGCGCTGCGTACTTCAGTCGAGATCTTCAACAGCGCGGCGCCAGCCTCGATCGACATGCCTTCGCTTACCTGCACGGTCGTCACAGTCCCGGTGAATGGCGCAAACACGCGCGTCATGCCGTTCTGCGGAACCACCCAACCGGTGACACGCACTTTGTTGGTGAAACTGCCGAACGCCAACAGTGCGATCAACGCGGCAACCACGCAAGCGGCGATGGCACTGAACCATCGCGTCAACGGCGGTGCGGTGAGCGTGACAGTGCCCAACCAGTTGGCGCGTTGCGCGGCCAGCACTTCAGGGCGATACAACGGTTGGTCCTTCTCCACGCGTACTACTCGTCGTTTGTTGTGCAGGCAAGTATCGCCGATCGCGTGACTCAGACCAACGGCAGCGACATCACGAACACCATCAACCAATTTGGGGCGACCGCGATTCTATGCGCGATACCGCGATACCGTTCTGTCAGGAATATTTACAAGAGTCTCGACAGCGGCAGGTTTACTGAGACAGTTGCATGCTCTCGTGTCAGAAACTTTGTCGCTTTCGGCCCAATTCCTGTCGCGAATGTTTACTATAGATCGCGCGTACGAGAGGAGTGATGATTGTCGTTTCGGTTTTCGCTGATTCGATATCGAAATGGAGCTTGCACGCGTCATCCACGAAATCCGGTTCGAGATTCGAACCCAACAAATCGGAGAAAACCATGAGAGTACTCAGTGTCGAAGAGACGACCGAAGTTTCAGGCGGCTTCTTTCTGCTTGGACTGCTGAGCAAGTTGGGAAGCTTGTTCGGTGGGAAGGGCGGCGGCGGTAAAGACGACGGCGGCGGCTATGGCGGTGGCAAGGACGGTGGTGGCGGCAAGGATGGTGGCGGCGGAAAAGACGGCCACTAATCACTCCACCTTCGAGTGAGATGGAGTCGTCCGACAGGCACATCCCGCTCGTCACCGGCAGGCAGCAGTCCAAGCCGACTCTGCCTGCCGGCCCGCTCAGCATTGGCGGTCGCGCCTGCTTTCGATTTTCATAAGGTCAATGTTTGATGCAACTGCGCAAAGCAGAGGCCCGGGCAACGACGGATTCGTGGGACGATTTTCTCGCCAGCAAGCGACCCGACGTCGGTTACGTGCAGTCTTCCTGGTGGGCGGACCTGCAGACGACCTGTGGCTGGAGTCACTTCAGCGTGATCGTTCGCGACGGGGAGGACGTTCTAGGCGGCGCCCGCATTCTAAGTCGTCATATCGATGACAAGCGGTGCTTCTACTATGTCCCCGAGGGGCCGATACTCCCGGCCGACGAAGACGACGCGAAGCAGGTGCTCGAGGCATTCCTCGCTCATGTCGACGGCAGACGCAAACGCCTGGGCCAGCAGGTAACCCATCTGCGACTCGAGCCTCGCTGGGCATCGGTCCCGGCATGCCTGGCGGGTCATCATCAAGCAGGCAGCTGGCACGAACCGCGTGACACCCTGCTCGTCGATCTCGCCCTTTCCGACGACGAACTGCTGGCGCAGATGAAATCCAAGGGTCGATACAACATCGGTGTGGCGCGCCGCCACGGTGTGACCATCGTTGCAGACGATTCCGACGCGGGCATCGATCAGTTCCTGGCGATACACCAGGAAACCGTGACGCGACACTCGCTCAATGCCCAACATGCCGACTACTACCGGTCGCTGAGCGTGAATCTGCGCGCCTCCGGGCGCGGCACATTGTTGTTTGCCCAGCACGAACAGCAACGGCTCGCGGTGGCCATGATCGTGTATTCGGGCGATCGGGCGACGTACCTGTTCGGAGGATCGCGGCCCTCCGCGCGTCACCTGATGGCTCCCTATCTCCTTCATTTCGAAGCAATGCGACTGGCCAAGGCTCGCGGGCACCGATGGTACGACTTCTACGGCATTGCGCCGTCCGATGCGAGTACGCATCCGTGGGCCGACATCACGACGTTCAAGCGCAAGTTTGGCGGCATCGCGAAGGCATTCGTCCCGTCGCTCGATATCATCTACGACCAGGCTGGCTACGATCGTTATCGAGCGGCGCGGGCAGGATGAGTTCCATCGTTTGGCACCATGCGTCACCGTTATCGCCCAGGCGAGCTGGCGAGGTCGTATGAGATGTCGGGAAACCGGATCGTGATGCAGAGAGGCTGTCGCGCCGCGACGCTCGATTCGCTCTTTTCGCCTTTCTTGCCGCAGGAGTAGCATTGGTGCAATCCAAGGCGCCGAAACCTTCGTTCCTGATGGCCCTGCGCACTTCTGAACGCTTCCCGGGTCTACGTGATCAAGGCGCTAGCGAATGACCTGTACGCGCTGATGCGGGTGACTTCTCTTTTCTGAAGAATCCAATCGTTTCGGAGACGCGGTATGGCGGACGACACTGAGCCTCTAACCGGCACGCCATCGTCGAAAAGTCGGCGTATCCCGGCCTTTAAGGTATGCCGCCGATGAGTTCGGTCAGTGCACCGGTTTCGGTTGCCATCGTGGTCACATGCGAGACATCGGCATCGTCAGCGCTCGATTTGCTGGAATTGTTCCGATCGGTCGGCGCTCCCTGGCAGTTGGGTGTCGGTCGAGCGGCACGACGAGAGAACGAGCGGCATCGGCGATTCGCGCCTTATCTCGTTGCCGAGTCGCCCGGCCTGGTCGAGGTTGCTCATGGTGTAGCGCTCCAGGTTGGCGTCGGGATGCGCGATGCCCGTATGGCGAATATCGTATGCGTACCCGAACTGATTCTCGGTCGATCGCCGCCGTTACCTGAATCCTTCGAACCATGGCGTCACTGGCTGACTGTCCGATTTGCGGAAGGTTCCGTGCTTGCGAGCTACAGTTCCGGCGTGGCACTGATTGCCGACTCTGGCTTGCTGGACGGGCGATGCGCGAGTACACATTGGGGCGTTGCAGGCGCGCTAGCCGGCTGGTATCCCAAGGTGACGTTCGATGCCGGTGGGTCTCTGTCGACCACCGGTTCCGATGGCAGGATCGTGACGGCCGGCGCCGGATGCGCATGGCACGATCTCGCGCTGCATCTCATTGCACGATTCACCGATGTCGACGAAGCCATGCGGGTTGCTCGCGTCGAACTCATGCAGTGGCATGAAGCATCACAGTCTGCGTGGGCTGAACTCGATCGCGTCCCCGACATCGGCGATGCTGCCATCGTTCGTGCGATCGGCTGGATGCGCGAGCATTTCCATGAATCATCGCCGGTCGGCGAAGCCATCAAGGAGGCGGGTCTGCCCGCACGCACGTTCACGCGGCGGTTTCATCTCGCAGCCGGCGTATCACCGCTGGAATACGTCCACCGCCTGAGGCTGTCACGCGCGTGTCGAATGCTCGAGAGCTCGACGATGAATGTACAGACCGTCGCGCGCCAACTCGGTTACGAGGACCCGAGTTTCTTCAGTCGACTGTTCAAGCGCGAGACCTCGCTCACACCGGCGCAGTATCGGCGACGTTTCGGCGCGCTGCGCCATGCACTCGAAGGCAAGGCGGTTCATCGACTCGATTGAACTGCTCTCGGCTAATCGATGATGCTGGTATTCACGCCTGCCGATCTCACCGGAATCTCGTCGAAGATCACCATGCCGATCACGTGCGTGACGCCGCGTTCGCCATGGGTCGTGAAGGGAACCAACAGGCGTTCGAATGCAACCAGCAAACCGTCGCCGAAATCGAAGCGCATCAGGTCGTGAGCTGGTTCCGCGTGCTTGATGCATCGCTGATAAGCCTGCTCGATCGAGGGGCCACCCTCGAGAGCAAGTTCGTCGTAATTGACCGGTCCGGGAACCCGGCTTTCAGCTCCTCGGGCGATCTGCATCGAATATGGTTTACCCGAATCGTCGATCCGCGCGATCGTCAATGCGCCGGTCTCGGCAAACCGGCTCCAATCGAAGCCGATCAGCGGTGGCAGCACACCATGCTTGCGCGCATGTCGTTGCCAAGCGTCGTAAAATGCGCGCACTGCCGGATTGTGCACCCGTCGGCGAATCGGTGAATCGAGCGTTGCTGTTCCGATCTGCGCCATTGACGCGTCAAGACGATACGAGAAGCCATCCATTGAATAGAGCAACTCAGGGTGACAATCCAGTTCGTCCGCCACTACGTGCTGGATCAGCGTGGTTCCCGAACCCGTGCGGGTCGGTGACGCGGTACGCGGACCACCGCTCTCGCGCCATTCGAAGACGAATCGGCGATCCTTCGAATCACCCATGACGCGCCATGTGGCCGATACCTTTCCCGCTGCGACGGAAAGCGCGCCGTACTTGGCCGCATTCGTGGCCAGTTCATGACACACCAGGGCCATGATCTGGGTAGCTTTTGCCGTCATTGCAAGGGGAGGGCCATTCATTTGGACTCGGGAACCGAACCGCTCGAGCTCGCCATGAAGAACGCATTCGAGCGGGGTACCAGCGCAGTCTTCGTCGGCTAACGTCCTGAAACTGTTCGACAGCGCCTGCAATCGTCCCTGAAACGCCTGCCTGGCTTCGTCCGTTGGTCGATCTGTCGTCAGGCTGCGGTCTGCGATCGACTGCACAACGGCCAACAGACTCTTGCTGCGATTGCCGAGCTCGAGCATCAACGTGCGCTGGCGTGCTTCGGCCGCCTTGCGCTCCGAGATGTCTTCGAAGACAGTGATCAAGGACTCCAGCGCATCACGAGGGCCGCGTACGCAACTGAGTGATGCGTTAACCCATACCTGGCTGCCGTCGCTGCGGATCAGGCGATGTTCGAGTACGAACGAGTCAATCGAACCGGAACGCGCCAGATCCAGATGGTCGGTGAGAGCGTCCGCATCATCGGCTGCAACCAGTTCCACGTAGGTGCGACGACGCAGTTGCACGTTCGATAGACCCGCCAGTCGTTCCAGTCGTTCGTTGCTGCGCAGCCAACAGCCATCGACGGACAATTCGCCAATGCCGATGGCGGCATTCTTGAACAGCGCCTGAAACCACGCTTCATTGGCGCGGCGTTCGCACTCGGCTTGCTTGTGTGCCGTGATGTCCTGGTGTGCGATAACGGCGCCATTCCGGTCGTCTACCTGTACCGGCGTTACACTCATCACGTACCAGCGTTGTCGGGTCGGACTGTCGCATCGATATTCGGCGGTGAAGCTCGGTTTCAAGCCGTTCAGCACGCTCTCGATACCGTCGAGTGAATGCCGTACTTCGGTATCTGAAGTTGCCACCTGCCGGCAGACTTCCAGGTAATTGGCCCCGACCGACAGCGTAGACAGATCCGTGGCATCGTTCATGTGCGCGGCAAGAAGCCAGGCATCGTTGACCAGGATGATCGCGCCTTTTGTATCGATCACGGCCACCAGAGCCAGCAATCCGCGCAGTGTCTCCTTCGCCAAAGGCGGATGGATCGCCGCAGGCGTCGACTCGCGGGAGGAACGCAACCGCAACCGATCGCGGCCTGCAAAGGTTTTCACGGATCGACGCGCCACGACAAATTCCCAAGGCAGAGGCTACCGCGACATGAGTGCGCTGGTGCGCCGGGTTCACGGCGACACGCAGTCGTCAGGATCCTATGTCCGTGGCAGATCGACAGAGTGCTTCATCACGCCCGCAAATCGTCCCTGAGAACCTGTGCGAATAGTTGGTCTGGTACATCCGCCGCCAGGTTGTCGATAACCAGGTCGGACTCTCGGGTCTGTGGAAACGCAACCAGTGGTCGACCCAGAGTCGGATTGTTTCCGCCGTCGAGAATAGGACAAACTGGTCAAATCCGCAACGACGGTTACCGTTACATGTCGAATCCGCCAAGCCGCACCTCGCAGGAAGGTTCGTCGTTCGTCGCACATCGCAGGAAGATTCGTCGTTCGTTGTTCGCCTGACGACGCGTTTCGATCGAGCGGCGAAAGATCGATCGCGCGGAATGGCGCATGTCGACAGGAACGGACTTTGCTCGATCGCGAGGCTTCAACTGGTGCCGCCATTCGCCTGCAACTCGTCGTTCTGTACATGGCCGCATGCGGCTCATCCGCGTCGAGCAAAGCCTCGCCGGTGGTGGATGGATGTCCGTTGAATGACCAGTAAGGTGTCTGAGACCTGGCGCAGTCCAGGGAAGGCGGAAATATCAGGGGCGCCGGGATGCGCATTAGTCCCTGACCATCTTGCCGAGGTGCTGACAGTGAATGCACGCGACTCCAACAGCGCCTGCGGCGCTGATCCACGTGAAAGGAGACACATCGAATGACGAAGGTTTCGAAAGTTCTTCGACTGGCAGGTGCTGCACTCGCCGGCCTCGCATTGAGTACGACCGTCTTGGCGCAAGCCAAGCAGGACTGGCCTAAGAGCCTGACGCTCGGCACCGCATCGGTGGGAGGCACCTATTTCATCTACGGCGGCGTGGTGGCCTCTCTGCTGACCGAGAAGCTCGGCGTGAACGTGTCCACGCAGCAGACGCAAGGCCCTAACCAGAACCTGATCCTTACCGACGCTCGCAATGTCGACCTTGGCATGATCACGATGGGCGTCGGCCTGCATGGCTGGAACGGCACCGGTTGGGCGGCCGGCAAGCAGTACCGCAACGTGCGCGCGGCATTCCCGATGTACGACACGCCGTTTCACTTCATCACCACTGAACGGAGCGGCATCACTTCGGTGGCCCAGATGAACGGCAAACGCGTGGGTGTCGGCCCGCGTGCCGGTACCTGCGGCACCTACTTCCCGCTGATGTTCGAGGCGCTCGACATGAAGGTGACAGTGCGCAATGGTGCGGCGTCCGACATGGCCGGCCAACTCGGTGACGGACTGATCGATGTGTTCGCGTTCTGCGCGGGACTGCCGATCTCGGCTTTCTCGGAGATCGAGGCCACGCGGCCGGTGCGCTTCATCTCGTTCACCGACGAGGAACTCGCCACCATCGCGGACGAGTTGCCCGAGGTGTCGCCGGCGGTGATCCCTGAGGGTACCTACCGCACGCTGACCGAAGACCACAAGACCGTGGGTATGTTCAACTTCTTCATCGTGCACAAGGACCTGCCTGACGACCTCGTCTATGAACTGACCAAGGCGGCAATGGAAAACAACCCGCGTCTGGTGCAGGGCCACGGCGCGGCCAAGGAAACCTTGCCGAAGAATGCCGTCAAGAACACCTTCCTGCCTTTCCATCCCGGCGCTGCTCGCTACTTCGAGGAAAAGGGCATCGCCCTCGACCCGGCCACCATGCAATAGCAGATCGTTGACGTGTGACGAGGTCCGAGGCCTCGCTGGCAAGCCGGCGGGGCCCTTTCTTCTCGCTGAACGAGCGAATGGGGGCAGGGCATGAGCACTGATCAGGACGAGCGCGCCCGACTGACGAGCGACGCTGGGGCAGCGACAGCCGAAGCCGAGATGGGAGGACCTACCCGCATTCTGCAGGGTTGGCAGAAGCAGCTTTTCTACTGGGGCTGCGTTGCATTCACCAGCTTTCATCTGTTGGTGCTCAACCTGTATCCGATGGAGCCATGGCTCTACCGGAGCGTGCACGTGTCCTTCGGCATTGCCCTCGGACTGATGATGTACGGCGCGCGCGTGGGCCAGCGCTCGAAAAGCGTGCCCTGGTACGACTGGCTGCTGATGCTGGCCAGCATCGCCTGCTTCCTGTACATCTGGCAATACCTGGACCAGTTGCTGTTCCGTGCCGGCGCGGCACCTACGCCCGCCGATGTCGTGGTAGGCGTCGTCGGCACGCTGCTGGTGCTGGAGATCACACGCCGCAGTGCCGGCCTGGCACTGCCGATCATCGCGCTGATTTTCCTGCTGTACTGTTTCGTCGGCCCGTGGATGCCGGGAGTGCTTTACCACCGCGGCATCGGGTTCGACCTGCTGTTCTCCTACGTCTATTCGATGGAAGGCGTGTTCGGTCCGACGACAGCGGTATCGTCGACCTACATCATCCTGTTCATTACCTTCGCCGGTTTTCTGCAGGTGTCGAAGGTGGGGGACTATTTCATCAATTTCGCCTTCGCGATCGCAGGGCGCGCGCGCGGAGGGCCGGCCAAGGTAGCGGTGATCTCCAGTGCACTGATGGGTACCATCAACGGCACCTCGGCGGGCAATGTCGCCGCCACCGGAACCTTCACCATCCCGCTGATGAAGAAGGTCGGCTATCCGGCGCGCAGCGCCGGGGCCATCGAAGCAGCCGCCTCGACCGGCGGACAGATCATGCCACCCGTGATGGGAGCTGGCGTGTTCATCATGGCCGAGGTCACCGGCATTCCGTACACCGAACTGATGATCGCCGCGGCACTGCCGTCGCTGCTGTACTTCGTGGCGGTGTACTTCATGGTCGACAACGAGGCGCGGCGGCGGAATATGCGTGGGCTGGCGCAGAGCGAGTTACCGCTTTTGTCCGAGATGCTCTGGCGCATCTACATGTTTGCGCCGCTCGTGATCCTGATCGGTGGGCTCATTTCGGGTTACTCGGTGATACGTGCCGGCACGCTGGGGCTGGTGGCCGCCCTGGTGGTCAGCTGGATCCATGCGGAAACGCGCATGGGACCGCGCCGCATCCTGGATGCGCTCGCCGCCGGTGCACAGGGGACGATCCAGTTGATCGCCGTATGCGCCTGCGCCGGGTTGATCGTAGGTGTCATCGGGCTCACCGGCGTCGGCGGGCGAATCTCATCGATGATCCTCGCCATCGCCGGCAACAGCCAGTTGCTGGCGCTGGTCTTTGCAATGATCATTGCCATCATTCTGGGCATGGGCATGCCGACCACCGCCGCCTACGCCGTGGCTGCCTCAGTGGTCGCGCCTGGGTTGATCCAGCTGGGCATTTCGCCACTGGTCGCGCACTTCTTCGTCTTCTACTACGCGGTGATCTCCGCGATCACGCCGCCGGTCGCGCTCGCGGCATACGCCGGAGCCGCCATTGCCGGCAGCGACCCGATGAAGACGTCTGTGTCGTCCTTCGTCTATGGCATGGCGGCGTTCCTGGTGCCGTTCATGTTCTTCTACAGCCCAGCACTGCTGATGCAGGGCGATTGGGGGCAGATCGTGCACTACGGGCTGACCGCGCTGCTCGGCGTCTACCTGCTCGCCGCCGCGCTCCAGGCATGGTATTTCGGCCCGATCGGCAGGCCGCTGCGAGCCGTGTTGTTCACCTGTTCGCTGCTGCTGATCTCGGGCGGTTGGCAGACCGATCTGCTCGGTATCTTGCCGGCCGTGCTGATCGGCGTATGGATGTGGCGAAATCAACGCATCTCGGACACGATGCTGCGATCGGGCTAGCGACGAGGACGGTCCGCCACTTGGCACCCTTCGGAGTTGGAGCGATGGCCCTAGCCATCGCGGGCCGGCGACGGCCTAGGGAAGGTCCGCAAAACTGTCGTCACGATGAGTATCGCTCGGTAAACTCGCGGGTAGACGAAGATCGCGTGAGGTTGAACGTTGAAGAAGCAACTGACGCTGGCTGCCAACGACTTCGAGCGGTACCGCAAGCCGAC
>JBGSTN010000922.1:0-3481 GCA_041736455.1 Burkholderiaceae bacterium
TCGCAGCCGGTCTCGGACTGCAGGGAATCCAGGTCGGCCCGGCTTCGGCTCAGTGCGATCACCGAGGCGCCGGCGCGCGTCAAGCGCAAGGTGGTCTCGCGACCGATTCCCTTCCCCGCACCCGTGACGATCACACGATTGGACTGATGCTGATTCATGTTCGATGGCTCATGTCGTCAACGTCTTTCGTCAGGACTGATCGTTACAACGCAAGACCCTCGGGAGAGAACAGGTAGACGCGATCGGCCGACGCCACGAGTCGAACCGCGTCACCATCCTGAGCCGGATACCTGCCCTGCGCCTGCGCGATGACCGGCGTGTCGCCGAACACCACGCCGTGCAGCAGCGATGCGCCACCCAGGTTCTCGACGAGTCGTACGCTCACAGTCAGCGCCACGCCAGGGCCGACGATGAATTCGTTGGCCGCGCTCACCACTAGGTGCTCCGGGCGCAGACCCACGATGACTTCGGTGCCTGCCGCCGGAGCGGAACGTGCGCCCAGCGGTACCAGTGCAACGCCCCCTTCGAACCCCGGATGGGCCAGGTGGACTGTGCCGCCTTCGAGCGACGTAACCCGGGCCTTGAAGAAGTTCATCCTGGGGGCACCGATGAAGCCGCCGACGAACGTATTCGCGGGCCGTTCGTACAGTTCCGTCGGTGTGCCCACCTGTTCGACACGGCCGGCGCGCAACACCACGATCTTGTCGGCCAGTGTCATCGCTTCGACCTGATCGTGCGTCACGTAGACCATCGTGACGCCCAATTCGCGATGGAGTTTGGCGATCTCGAAGCGCATTTCACCGCGCAGTTCGGCGTCCAGGTTCGACAGGGGTTCGTCGAACAGGAACAGTTTCGGCTTGCGCACGATCGCGCGACCGATCGCCACGCGTTGTCGCTGACCGCCGGAGAGCTGACGCGGCTTGCGATCGAGCAGATTCTCGATCCGCAGAATCGCCGCGGCCTCGGCGACACGACGTTCGATCTCGGCCGCCGGTGTCTTGATCATCTTCAGACCGAAGGCCATGTTCGCGCGCACCGACATGTGCGGGTACAGCGCATACGACTGGAACACCATCGCAACGCCACGGTCGGCGGGCGGCACGCCGGTGACATCGGCGCCATCGATCGCGATCCTGCCTTCACTCACCTCGTCCAGCCCCGCAACCAGCCGCAGAAGCGTCGACTTGCCGCAACCCGACGGCCCGACGAAGACCACGAACTCCCCCTGGCGCGCGCTCAGGCTGACGTTGCTGATGACCTGCGTATCGCCATAACGTTTGCTGACCGCTTCGATGCCGAGAAAACCCACTGCGTCGATCCGGGAAGAGACTTCGTTCACTTGGTAGCACCCATCGTCAACCCGCGAACCATATGGCGCGAAACCAGCAAGGCGAAGATCGTCACCGGCAACACGATCAGCGTGCCGGTTGCCATGATCTTGCCCCAGGGCAATTCGTAGCCGGACATGAAACTGGTGGCGATCACCGGTGCGGTGCGCGCATCGCTGCGGGTCAGCACCAGCGCGAACAGCAACTCGTTCCACGAAAAGATGAAGCTGAAGATTGCCGAGACCGAAATGCCCGGCAGCCCGAGCGGCAGATAGATCCGCCAGAAGATCTGCCACTGGTTCGCATGGTCCAGACGCGCGGCCTGCTCGAGTTCCGGTGGGATCGCGCTGAACTGGTCGGTGCACATCCAGATGACTACCGGCAGGCTGAACGACAGGTATACCAGGATCAGCACGATGCGCGTGTCGAGCAGGCCCGATTGCTGCGCCATGATGTAGATCGGCAGCGCGAGCACGATGGGGCTCACCATCCGGTTCGAGATGAACCAGAACCACAGATCCTTCTTGCCCCGAAACTGGAAGCGCGCCAGCGCATACGCGGCCGGTGTGCCGAGAGCGACCGCCAGCAGCGTCGTGCCACCTGCGACGACCAGCGAGTTGACGATCGCGTCACGCACCGTCGCATCGTTCAGCACTTCGCGGTAATGCGTCAATGTCGGCGTGAACCACCATACCGGGGGCGAGGCCAGCAGGTCGGTCTGGTCTTTCAGGCTGCTGGCGATCATCCACACGAACGGGAACATCGTGAACACGAACAGCGCGATCAAGGCGAGCAGATGGCCCGGGTTGTCGAAACGAAAGCCTGGCTTCATGACTCGATCTCGCGGTAGAAGAAGCGGATGAACAGCCGGCTGATCACGATCGTCAGAATCAGCAGGAGGATCGCCTGCGCTGACGCCATGCCCATGTCGAAGATGCGAAAGCCGACCCGCTGGATGTAGATCGAGACCAGATCGGTGGCCGCGCCCGGTCCACCGCGGGTCATCGTGAAGACCATGTCGAATAGTTTGAGGATATCGGCCGACCGCAGGATCAGGACCGCGGTGAGGCCCGGCAGCATGTACGGCATCTGCACGTAGCGCAGGATCGCCCACTGCGACTTCGTCTCGAGGCGCGCAGCCTCTTCCACCTCGTTGGGTACCATCGTCAGCCCCGCGAGGAACACGAGCGCGCAGAATGGCGTCCACTGCCAGATGTCCATGATGGCTATCGCCGCGAAGGCGCCGGACTGACTGCCGAGCCAATCGGGCGTGGGCAGGCTCAGCCATGAGGCGAACTGGTTGGCGACGCCGAAATCCCGATTGAAGATCAGGCGCCCGACCAGTCCGACGACCGCGTAGGTCGTCGCCAGCGGCACCACGAGCGAAACACGCAAGATCGTGCGCATGCCGCCCCAGCCTGGCTTGTGCAGCAGGACGGCGATGAAGGCGCCGAGCGCCAGTTCGACCGGCATCACCGTGAGGTAGAACGCGGCAGTGCGCCCCAGCGATTCCCAGAAAGTCGTATCGCCGAGCACCGCGATGTAGTTGTCGAACCCGACGAACGGGAAACCGTCGCGCGGGCGCGTGAGCCGGTACTGGCGCATCGACGTGACCAGCGCGAAAAGCATCGGGTAAAGACCGACGCTCAGCAGCGCAATCACCGCCGGCGCCAGGAACCACAGCGGCGTGTAGCGGTTGTGAGCGAGAGAGACGGGTCGCGGCGTCGAAGGTTTCATCGTCGATTGGTTCGATGTGCTCCGCCCGCCGCGCGCAAGCGCCGGGCGGAGCAACGTCAGGCTCCAGCAGGCAAAGGCTTACTGCAGCTTTTCCTTCTTGCCGTCGTAATAGCCGTCCTTCTTGAGCACGGCCTCCATGCGGGTCGAGATCTCCTTCACGCCCTGATCGACCGACAGTTCATTGAGCATGATCTTCGATCCGAACTCGGCCACCTGTTCGGTGATGTCGGCCCAGGCCGGAAAGCGCGGACGGAATTCCGGCACACCCTTTTGCCACGACTCCACCATCGGATTCACGTACTTGTACTTGGCCTGGATTGCCGGGTCCTTGTAGATTGCCTGCCGGCCCGAGACGCCGCCGGCTTCGACATAGGCCTTCGCAATCGCTTCGGACGTTGCCCACTGGATGAACATCC
>JBGSTN010000926.1:0-5565 GCA_041736455.1 Burkholderiaceae bacterium
AGCGATACCGAGGGCCGGATCGTAGACCGGCGCGGTCCGAGATTCACCGCCCGCGCCCGCCATCTGCCCATCGATCCAATGACCCACCGTCGCCTGTGTGAGAACGGATTTGTCCATGTTGCCCATGAGAATATCTCCACCAAACGACGGATCGAGCGGTGTGCTCTTCAGCGGCCGTCGTGTTTGCAGGTATTGTTGCAGACAGTGGCAACTCGTGCGCACGAGGATGGGCGCCCAACATGCCTGAAACGACACGCGACACCATCGCGATCTCTCTCGGCGATCCGGCCGGCATCGGTCCTGAAATCGTCTTGAAGGCACTGTCCCGGGACCGCCTGCTGAGTGAACGCTGCACAGTTTTCGGCAACCTGGAAATCCTCGTAGCGACTGCCGCGCGCCTGAACCTGCCGTTGCCTGCGCGAATCGAAGCGATTACTCACATCAGTCATGAGGCGGTCCAACCCGGGGTCGAATCGAGGGCGTCCGGAGCGCAGGCGCACGCAGCGATCGTTGCCGCCACACGTATGGTCTGTTCCGGAGAGGCCCAGGCGCTGGTCACCGCACCGATTTCCAAGCGAGCATTGCGTCTTGCGGGCCATGCGTGGCCCGGTCATACCGAACTGCTGGCAGACCTCGCAGGCGGCTGTGACGTCCGGATGATGCTGGCCAACCCGACCCTTCGCGTCGTGCTGGTCACTGTCCATCAACCCCTGCGCGAAGCAATCGCCTCGCTCTCGACGCAAGCGATCCTGGACACCTTGCGCATCGCGGATCGATCGCTGCAACGCGTGCTAGGGCGGCGACCGAGGTTCATGGTGGCCGGCCTCAATCCCCACGCCGGTGAAGGCGGCACCCTGGGGCGCGAGGAAATCGACATGATTGCACCGGCCATTGCGGCCGCTCGTGCCGACGGTATTGACGTCGGCGGGCCTGCACCCCCCGACACCGTGTTCATGCAGGCCCGCGGGTTGAAAACCTGTGACGCGGTCATCGCGATGTATCACGACCAGGGACTGATACCGGTGAAGTATCTGGGCGTGGACGACGGCGTCAATGTGACGCTGGGGCTGCCTTTCGTTCGGACGAGCCCCGATCACGGCACGGCGTTCGACATCGCGGGGAAAGGCGTCGCCAGGCCGGACAGCCTGATTGCCGCAATCCGCCTTGCCGATCAATGGCGGCAGTTGCCGCCAACGGGGCAGTTGCCGTCGACGGGGTCGTTGCCGTCGACGGGGTCGTTGCCGTCAACAGGCAATTAATCCGCGGCCGGACACCCGCTGGTGTACGGCCACGGAATCATTTCTTCGAAGCCGGGTCAGCCGGCAAGGCGATCCTGCAGTCGGTCGCGCACCGAGATCAGGTCGGCAGGCAGCCGTTCGTGCAGTCGCTCGAACAACTCGGTATGCAGCGCGAGCTCCTGATTCCAGGCGTCCTTGTCGATCGAAATGATGGTCTCGAAACTGTCGCGGCTGAATTCGAGCCCTTTCCAGTTCAGGTCATCGTAGCCGGGACTCGTGCCGAAGATGTTTTCCTGCCCGCCTGCATTGCCTTCGATGCGGTCCAGCATCCACTTGAGAACCCGCATGTTTTCCCCGAAGCCGGGCCAGACGAACTTGCCCGCGTCATCGGTGCGAAACCAGTTGACGCAATAGATCTTGGGCAGGCTCGCATCCTGCGCCGCCAGCTTCTCGCCCAGGCTGAGCCAATGCTGGAAGTAGTCGGCCATGTTGTAGCCGCAGAATGGCAGCATCGCGAACGGGTCGCGACGCACGATACCCTGCTTGCCAGCGGCCGCAGCCGTCGTCTCCGAGCCCATCGTCGCCGCCATGTAGACGCCTTCGCGCCATGATCGCGATTCGGTCACGAGGGGCACGGTGGTCGAACGGCGGCCGCCGAAGATGAAAACATCGATCGGAACGCCGGCGGGATTGTCCCAGTCCTTGTCGATCACGGGATTCTGCTGGGCCGATACCGTGAACCGGGCATTCGGATGCGCAGCCTTGCGGTTCTCTGCCTTGGCGATCTCTGGCGTCCAGTCCCTGCCCTGCCAATCGATGCAATGCGCTGGCGCCGGTCCCATGCCCTCCCACCAGACATCGCCGTCGTCAGTCAGCGCGACATTGGTGAAGATGGTGTCCGAACGAATCGACGCCATGCAGTTGAAATTGGTCTTTTCGTTGGTACCAGGGGCAACGCCGAAGTAACCCGCTTCCGGATTGATGGCGAACAGCCGCAGTTTGCCCGTCACGGGGTCGATGCGCGGTTTGATCCAGGCGATATCATCGCCGATCGTCGTGATCTTCCAGCCATCGAGCGCCTTCGGCGGAATCAGCATCGCGAAGTTCGTCTTGCCGCAGGCCGATGGGAATGCCGCACCGATGTGATACTCCCGCCCTTCGGGTGACGTGACGCCCAGGATCAACATGTGTTCGGCGAGCCAGCCCAGGCCATCCTTGCGTTCGTCGCTACGGCCCATGTTCGAGGCGATGCGCAGTGCAAAGCACTTCTTGCCCAGCAGCGCGTTACCGCCATATCCCGAACCGAATGACCAGATTTCGCGGGTTTCCGGAAAGTGCACGATGTACTTGGTTTCATTGCAGGGCCAGGCGACATCCGTCACGCGCTTGCCCTTGGCGTCGATCAACGGCATGCCCACCGAATGGACACACGGGACGTATTCACCGTCGCTGCCCAGCACGTCGAAAACCGCCCTGCCCATGCGGGTCATCAGGCGCATGTTGGCAACGACATACGGTGAATCGGTCAACTCGACACCGATCTGGGCGATCGGCGACCCAAGGGGCCCCATCGAGAAAGGAATCACATAGAGCGAGCGCCCGCGCATGCAGCCGGAAAACAGCCCGTCGAGGGTCTTGCGCATCGACTTGGGCTCGACCCAGTTGTTCGTCGGTCCGGCATCCGTCTCGCGTTCCGCGCAGATGAACGTGCGATCTTCGACCCGCGCGACGTCGGTGGGGTCCGACCAGGCGAGATAGGAATTCGGGCGCCTGGATTCGTCGAGCTTGCGCAACGTTCCCGATCCGACCATTTCGGCACACAAACGGTCGTATTCCTGCTGCGACCCATCGGCCCAGATCACGCGATCGGGTTGGGTCAGCGCAGCAATACTGGCGACCCAGTCGATCAGGGGCTGATGTTTGACATAGGCGGGTGCGTTGACGCGCGCCCGGGCATCCTGCCCGCCATTGGCAGCAGCAGAAGGTTGGTTCATCGAAGAATCTCCATCATAGAAAAATCGTGCAGCGGCCGTGAAACAGGCCGTTGGCTCTGGAACCGTCGGATCGGGCGCGAACGGTGCCGGCAAAGCTTGCCATGCTCGACTGTCTGCGCGCTGACTGAGTCTGGCATTGAAACCCTTTGTCGGCGTTGACTAGGAACATGGTTGAAAGGAAATAATGAAGAACGTCGTGCACCACGGTTGGATTGGCTCGATGGGAGCCCTCGATGGCGTACAGGACAAGGGAATGCCACAAGACAAGAACGCGGGTTTCCGACCGGCAGGGAACGCGATGCGGCTTGAAATTCGCGTCTCGAACACCTTACGCTTCCCGAATTTCGCTTCCCGGGTTGCGCGTCTAGGAACGCCTCGGACCACCCGTCGCAAAAACCCCGAATTTTACACGTCGAACGTCAGGTCCGGCGCTTCTGCAAGGCTCTCACAAGGTCGTCTACGATGCAGCGGAGAATGTCACGTCACTGATTCAGGAACATCCGATACACAATGTGCGAACCCGTATTCGCCAGCCACGCCTGACCGGGTTTTCTCAGGTCGTCGACGAATGGCGAGGCAGTTGCAGTTTCGATCAACCCGGAGCGTCCATGTCCGACACATCTGCAGCCAGCGCGTTGCTGGAAAGTTTCGACAATGCGCAGCCCGTGGTCGCTGCGCGCCTGCCTGTCGATCTCACCTTGGAGGGCGCCCTGCGTATCCAGCGCGAAATCATTGGCATGCGACGAGCGCGCGGTGAACGCACGATGGGATACAAGATTGGCTTCACCAACCGGACCATCTGGGCGCGCTACGGGGTACACCATCCGATCTGGTCGCCGATCTTCGAGTCGACGGTCACACTGCTCGATCGACCCGAAGCGCGTATCGGCCTCACCCGGTTCGTCGAGCCGCGTCTGGAACCCGAGATCATCGTCCGGATGGCCGAGGCGCCCCGCTCCGCCGACGCTGCCGCCGTGGCCGATGCGGTGGAATGGGTAGCGCACGGATTCGAGATCGTCCAATCCGCCTATCCCGGATGGCGGTTCTCTGGAGCCCAGGCGTTCGCATCCCAGGGTCTGCACGGGGCGCTGCTGATCGGACCCCGGTTCGCTGCCGATGCGTTCGGGGACCCGGTCAGGTTGCCGGGCCGGTTGGCGGCTCTGCGATTGTCGATCCACCTGGATGACGGTCCTGAGGCGGTCGATAGCGGAGTGGGCGCTAACGTACTTGATGGGCCGCTGCACGCAATCGCGCATCTGGTCGCGGCGCTGTCGGCCGACGGTGAAGTGCTCCAGCCGGGCGACATCATCACGACCGGCACCATCACGGATGCGCAACCGCTCGCTGCCGGCCAGCGCTGGCGGACCGAGCTGACTGATGCCGGCCCGCTGTCGAACATGCGCCTGTCGATCGACGCGACATGACGATGACCGAGCACAGGATCGCCGAGGATCGAGGCAGCCCGCCTTCGATCGACCGCACGACGATCACCGCCGCGGCAGCGCGCATCGACGCGTACATCCGCCAGACACCATTGATCGAGATCGAGCACCAGGGCCGCCGCGCCGAGTTGAAGCTCGAATGCCTGCAGGTGAGCGGTACCTTCAAGGCACGCGGCGCATTCAATCGCCTGCTCGTCAATCGTGACCGACTGACCCATGGCGTCGCCGCGGCTTCAGGAGGCAATCACGGCATCGCCGTAGCCGCTGCGTGCCGGGCGCTCGGCGTGCCCGCCCACATTTTCGTCCCGGGTGTGACGCCCGACATCAAGCGCGCAACACTGCGCGGACTGGGTGCCAACCTACACGTAGTTGGTACTTACTATCGAGATGCCGCCGGAGCCTGCGAAAGATTTGTTCGTGAAACCGGCGCGCTGAGCTGTCACGCGTTCGACCAGCCGGAAACGCTGAATGGGCAGGGGACGGTGGCGCGCGAGTGGCTCACGCAGACGCGTGGTCTCGACACGCTGCTGGTTACTGTCGGAGGCGGTGGATTGATCGGTGGAATCGCCGCCTGGTGCCAGGGCGATGTCCGGATCGTCGCGGTCGAAAGCGAGGGATGTCCGACCCTGCAACGTTCGCTTGCCGCCGGTGAGCGGGTCAGCATCGAGGTCTCGGGAATCGCCGCCGACTCGCTGGGCGCGAGCCAGGTCGGCGAGTTGATGTTTCCGATTGCCCGGCGCCATGTCAGTGCGGCCGTCCTGGTCGACGATGCTGCGATCACTCGCACCCGCCGGCTCGCATGGGAGATGATGAGGATCGCGCTGGAACCGGGTGGCGCCACCGCCCTTGCCGCCTGGGCCGAAGGCGTCTACGTCCCTGCGCCCGACGAAC
>JBGSTN010000934.1:0-2849 GCA_041736455.1 Burkholderiaceae bacterium
CGCCGTCGAGCACGACCGCCGCAGGTGTTCGCGCGCCGTGGCTCATCACGACACCACTGACTGCACCGGCGACCGCGCCAGCGAGGACGCCGCCAGCCACCCCGAGAGCAAGACGTCGAGTGGGATGAGTTGCTACAAGTACGTTGTCGTTCGTTGGCATGGAATCTCCTCGGTGTGTTGGAATCCTAAGGTGTGGAATCGTGGGGCGTAATGGGTTGAGCGATGAGCGATGAGCGATGAGCGATGAGCGCTGAACGTGATGCGTTCAGCTCGAGGCCTGCCCCGGTGCGAAACGCACTTGCCGAATCGGGCCCGATGCGAAGGAAACCGCATAATGTTGACACTGATCATATCGGTCAATGTTGACAGCGTCAATCTTTCCGCAATAGTCTGCGACGCATGTCCAGTCGCAAGCCATCCAGCCCCACCCCTCCCGCCGAGCGGCACTACCATCACGGCGATCTCCGTCGCGTGCTCATCGATGTGGCAAGCGAACTGCTGGAGCGCGACGGCCCCGAAGCGGTTTCGTTCCGGGCGATGGCACGAAGTGCCGGCGTTTCGCAGACGGCTCCCTACAACCACTTCCAGAGCAAGGAGCACTTGCTGGCCACCGTGGCCGAACAGGGGCTTCGCGGCCTGGCGATGTCGCAGGCAAAGGTGGCCGCCAGCAACGCTGGTGGTGAATTCGGCATCGTTGCGCTTGGCATGGACTACATCCGTTATGCGCTCGAACGCCCCCAGCGTTACCGACTGATGTTCGGCGCCGGACTGCAACGTTGGCGCACCGAACCGGACGTCATGGAGGCCAAGTCGGCGTCGTTCCTGCCGCTGCGTATCGCTTTGGCCGATCATCTCGGCCACGCCACGGTGGAGAATGTATCGGCCGAGGTAGACGATGTATCAGTGGCCGCCTGGGCACTGGTGCATGGGCTCGCGATGCTGCTGATCGATGGCGCTCTGAATGTCGAAGATCACGCGCGCGGCAAGGCCACGTCGGCCACGTCGTTCGTGGAACGTGTGCTGACTCGCTTCGCCGCGACACTCCATCCTGTACCGGTCGTGGCGAATACTGGCGCTCAGAATGCGAAAGAAGGTCGCGCAAGCAGTGTTGCCCGCGCATCGAGCCGCCGAGGTGGCAGAGCGCGCAGTTGACACCAGGTCCTGCTGGAATCGCTCGATGACCGCGTCGTGCACACGCATCACGCCGCTCACGCGCCTGCTGCCGGCGTCGACATCGCACAAGTGACTGGACGACCTCACGGTCGAATTCCGTCAAGAAACACAGTCGTGCACACGTTCGCCATGGTGTGACGATCGAACTCGGCGTGGATGCCGCCGGTCTTGGTTCGATGTTGCGCGAGTTGGCCGCGCTGCCATGATCCGTCCCGGGGGCTGGCTGGCGATGTCACTGTGTGTGAAGCCAATGCACATCAATGAGCTGATTGCGCGACAATCACGGTACCGTCGCCGATGGAACGAGTACATCTTACGGCCGAGGTACGCATGAAAGCCGTTACTTATACCGACTATGGACCGCCTGACGTTCTGAAGCTGGAGGAGGTGGAGAAGCCCATTCCAAAACGCGATGAGGTTCTGATCCGTGTACGGGCGGCCGAGGCGACGAAATCCGACGTCGAATTACGTCGGTTCAGGTTTGCTGTGAAGTGGTTCTGGTTGCCGTTGAGGATGGTATTCGGCCTGCGGAAGCCCCGAAAACGCATCCTGGGTGGTTACTTCTCCGGTGAGATTGCATCGGTCGGACAGGACGTCAACCTCTTTTCCCCAGGGCAAGAGGTCTTTGGCGCTAGCGGGCTCAGGTTCGGTGCCTACGGCGAGTTCATCTCCCTGCCCGAAAGCTACCCCATCGTCGCAAAACCCGCCGGTATGAGTTTCGAAGAAGCGGCGGCGGTACCGTTGGGCGGATTCAATGCGCTCCATTTCATGCGACTCGCGCATATCCGAGCAGGCGAACACGTTCTGATCAATGGTGCCGGCGGCAGCATCGGAACTCATGCGATCCAGATCGCCAAGTCGATGGGGGCGGAAGTCACATCGGTGGACAGCGGTATCAAGGAGGCACTCTCGAGGCGCCTCGGCGCGGACCATTTCATCGACTATACGAAGCAACACTTCACCGCGTCGGGCCGACATTTTGACGTCATCTTCGACATGGTTGCCAATAGCCCGTATGCCGCTTGCATCGACGCCCTGAAACCTGGTGGGCGCTACTTGTCCTGCAATCCGCGTCTTTCGGTCATGCTTCGTTGCCTGTTGACGACCCGATTCTCGGACAAGCGCGCCACCTTTGCGTTTGCCACGGAATCCAAAGAGGCCCTGAATACGCTGAGGGAAATGATCGAAACCGGCAAGATCAAGTCGATCGTCGACAAGGTCTATCCCATGCATCAAGCGGCCGACGCGCATCGCCGGGTCGAGACGGAACGACGGCTTGGTGCTGTGGTCATCGTCGTCGGAGAGATCCGGGAAGGGTCTCTTGCGAACAAACCCGACCAGTAGCAAGAGATCGAACGAACGGGCGAACATCAACGCCCAGTGCGCATTGAATCCGCACCGGGTGTGATCAGCGCGTGGTCGTGCTTCACTTCCCCTGCCAGTCATGTCGCTCAACGCCGACATGGACGAATAGCCGGTGCTGAAAACACCGATCGACGGGCGGCCCCTCCCGCGGACGATCTCTGCCGGTCGAAGAACCGTTCCCGTGGCGACGGGCATATCGATTGCACCTGGAGAGCTATCACACCGGACACAGGATTTCGTCATGTCATATGTCAGCATGCTGTATGAGATTTCAGGCGGCGCCCGGCGTTCGGCCGCCCTTCGCCTCGCGC
>JBGSTN010000936.1:0-3880 GCA_041736455.1 Burkholderiaceae bacterium
AGCAGGCCCACCGCGTCGGCGCGGCACTGGCGGCAGTGGCGCATCAGGTTCGCGCCGCCCATGCAAGCGTCCTGGACCGCCTTGAGTTCGGTCGCGGAAGGTCCGCGCTGGCCGGTCAGGCCGAACACGGTGCCGTGTTCCGCCTCGGAGATCAACGGCATAATGTTGTGCAGGAATGCGCCGCGTTTCTTCACTTCGCGGTTCACGTCGATCAGGTGCGTGTCGTTGATGCCGGGAATCAGCACCGAGTTGATCTTCGTGAGCACGCCGCGGGCAGTCAGCATTTCCAGCCCCAGCATCTGGCGTTCGTGCAGCACCTTGGCCGCTTCGTATCCCTTGAGCCGCTTGTGATTCCAGAAGATCCACGGATAGATCTTCTCGCCGACCGCGGGGTCCACCATGTTGATCGTGATGGTCACGTGATCGACGTTGTACCGGCAGATCTCGTCGACCCAGTCGGGCAGTGCCAGGCCATTGGTGGACAGGCAGAGCTTGAGGTCGGGCGCCTGCTCCTGCAGCATCCGGAAGGTGTCGAAGGTCTTCTTCGGATTGGCCAGCGCGTCGCCCGGGCCGGCAATGCCGAGCACCGTCATCTGCGGGATCTCGCTCGCCACCGCCACGACTTTCTTCACGGCCTGCTCGGGCGTCAGACGCTGCGATACGACGCCCGGTCGGGATTCGTTGGAACAGTCGTATTTCCGATTGCAGTAGTTGCACTGGATGTTGCATGCCGGCGCAACCGCCACGTGCATCCGGGCGAAGTGATGATGGGCTTCCTCGGAGTAGCAGGGATGATCCTTGACCTTGTCCCAGATGGCTTTCGGCATGTCGGCAGGGCCGTCGGACGATCCGCAGCTCGCCTTGCCGTCACCACCTTCCGTACTGCATCCGCCGCCGACTTCCGGAACGACGAGGGCCGCACCGAGGGGCTTGATCTGCCCGATGCTGACGTAGGTCTTGCCTGGCGCTGAACCGGTATTTTCATTGGTATGCATGGCATCCCTTCTATCGACCGACGATGGCCGCGCAACAGGGGAATAGCCAGATCCGTGCCACACCGGATTCGGGCGATCCGGCAGGTCTTTTGTCGCATGTGGAACAGATTCCGAGGCGCCCGGTCGGGCTTGCGGTCGCCATCCTGTCTGTGATGCGACAAAGCCGACACTGTCGCGATCGATCGGGGCGGCGAGCGCCGGATCAGAACTTGCGCACTTCGATCGCGTGTTTCTGCAGGGCGTAGCCCATCTGCCGGGGCGATATCCGCAGCAGCCGGGCGGCCTTCGCCTGCACCCAGCCGCAGCGTTCCATCGCCCAGATCAGTCGTTCCCGTTCGCCTTCAGGCTTGCCGTCCAGGTCGACGATCGGCGGCTCGGTCGGCGCGACCGTCGACTCGGCGTCCGGTTGCTGCTCCGGTGGTTCCGCTTCCGGTATCACACCGTTCGCCCCTCGGACCAGAGGCACCTCGATGACGGGGATATCGACCAGGCGCATCGGCGTCACCGCGTCGACGCGGTCGATATGGTGCAGTACCTGCGTCAGGCAATTGTTCTCCTGGCACGGGAATGCCAGATCGGTGATCACGTCTCCCGGCGCCATGGTGGCCGTGCGCTCGATGCAGTTCTCGAGCTCACGCACGTTGCCGGGCCAGTAGCAACTGGTCAGCACGCGCATCGCGGCAGAACTGAACTGTGCCGTGCGGCCGTTCTCGGTATTGAACCGGTTCAGGAAGTATTGCGCCATCGCCGGGATGTCGTCGCGCCGCTCACGCAGCGGAGGCAACTGAATGTTGACGACGTTGATCCGGTAATACAGATCGGAGCGGAACTCGCCGGACTGCACCATGCGTTCGAGATTGCGGTTGGTCGCCATGATCAGCCGGACATCGACCTTCACGACCGCCGTACCGCCGACGCGCTCGAACTCCCGCTCCTGCAGCACACGCAGCAGCTTGGCCTGGAAGGCGGGCGAGATGTCGCCGATCTCGTCGAGGAACAGGGTGCCGCGGTCCGCCATTTCGAAGCGACCCTTGCGCTGTGCCTGGGCCCCGGTGAAGGCGCCTTTCTCGTGCCCGAACAACTCGCTCTCCAGCAGCGTTTCGGTGAGCGCTGCGCAGTTGACACGGATGAAGGGGGCACTCTTGCGGGGGGAGAGGTTGTGAATCGTCCGTGCGATCACCTCCTTGCCGGTACCGCTTTCGCCACGCAGCAGAACCGTCGTTCGCGCCGGGGCGACCTTGTGAACCTGGTCGAAGATCTCCTGCATCGGCTTGGAGACGCCCACCACGTGATCGATCTGCTTGTTCGGCTTCAGTTCCTTGCGCATCCGCCTGACTTCATCCTGCAGGTTGTCATGCACGTCGCTGACGTGATGGTGCAGCAGTAGCGCCTGTCCCATCAGGGTGGCCACCATCTTCAGCAGTTGCAGGTCGTTGGCGAAGCGACGGGCGCCATCGGGATTCAGGCAGTCGATGACCAGCAGGCCGACGATGCGCCGCTCGGCATAGATGGGGGTGAAGGTCATCGCCACCGGAATGTCGGAGGGGGCGTCGTTGCCCCCGAGCCGGTTCAGGTACAGCGGTTCGCTGCGGATATCCGGCAGCATGAGCTGGATGCCGTTGGCGAATACCCGCCCGACGATACCTTCGCCTGCCTGGTAGTGCAGGCGCAGTTGTTCTTCCCGGCTGAGCCCGACCGCACAGAGCCCGCGCAGTTGCGCGCCGGGTTCTGCCAGTAGCACGAAGGCGCGCCGCCAGTCGAACGCATGGACGAAGTAGTTGAGGGCTTCGCGAAACGTCTTGCCGATGTCCAGGGAGGAGGCCAGCGTCTTGCTGACTTCGTAGATCGCAACAAGCTCACGCCTGGCTTCGTTTGCCTGAGTGTTGACCATTCCTAAACTCCAGTTGGCGGAATACAGCGCTGATACCGCGCCTAACTGCCGATTATTAGCAAGAACCGATCCAGAAGGTCGCGGATTTTGCCATATGGCAGCGGACAGAGCATTTCCGACAAACTGAACACGCAAACCACATCGGGCGAAGACAAAAACGACAAATCAGGCCCGTTCGACACGCAATTCGGCGCGAATCCACATGGCACCGAAATTGCACAAGGACCTCCATCGCACCTTATCGGAGAGTTGCCATGTCAGCCCTGCACTCGATTCGAGACGCTCCCAAAACCGCATCGCCCGTCTATCTCGACTATGCCGCCACCACACCGGTCGACATGCGGGTCGCGAGCAAGATGATGCCCTACCTGACGCAGATGTTCGGCAACCCCGCCAGCCGGTCGCACGCATTCGGCTGGGCAGCGGACGAAGCCGTCGAACTCGCCCGGGAGCAGGTCTGTTCACTCATCAATGCCGATCCTCGCGAGATCGTCTGGACGTCGGGTGCGACCGAATCGATCAATCTGGCGCTGAAGGGCGCGGCCCACTTCAACAGCAAGAAGGGCCGGCATCTCGTCACCGTCGCCACCGAGCACAAGGCCGTGCTGGACAGCATGCGCGAACTCGAGCGCGAAGGTTTCGAGGTGACCGTGCTGCCGGTACTGCCCAGCGGTCTGCTCGATCTGCAGGTGTTCGAAGCTGCGCTGCGCCCCGATACGGTGCTCGCGTCGGTGCTGATGGTCAACAACGAGACCGGCGTGATCCAGGACGTCGCCGCGCTCGGCGCGCTCTGTCGCGCCAGGGGCGTGCTGTTCCACGTCGATGCGGCCCAGGCGGCCGGCAAGGTACCGATCGACCTGAGCGTCCTGCCGATCGACCTGATGTCGATGTCGGCGCACAAGATCTACGGTCCCAAAGGAGTCGGCGCGCTCTACGTGAGGCGCAAGCCGCGCGTTCGACTGGAAGCGCAGATGCATGGCGGTGGTCACGAGCG
>JBGSTN010000949.1:0-2470 GCA_041736455.1 Burkholderiaceae bacterium
CGACATCGACCGATCCTTCGTCGACCCTGACCGATAGGGCGGTCGGCGCATTGCTGCGGCAATGGCCACCTGGGCAATCGGCCTGCTTCACCGTGAAGTCGGTCCCACGGACGCCGACGACCGCGGTCGGCGTGCGCAGTCGGAACGACTGTGGGTCGCGTTTACCGATCAGGCCCGTGATCGTGCGCAATGTCCCGCGTGCGAGGTCGAACCAGCTGCGATCGTCATTGCTGCCCAGCACGTACTGGGAAATCGTCAGCCGGGTATCCGGCCCGAGACTCATTCTCATGCCGTCGGTGAACTGCAACTCCATGCGCCCGTCACGTCCGGTGCGCAGGCGGTCGCCTTCGCGCAGCGAGGGCTTGCGATCGGCCGGACTCACGATTTCCCCGGTACGAGCGAGGGAAGTATCACCATGAGCCGATACAATGGATCCTGCATCACTGGTTCCATCGCGGGCCGCCCAGCCGTTGGCGGACGCGCACAGGCTCGCCACGATGAACAGACAATGGGCCAGCAATGCGCGCGCCCGAACCATGGCTCGGGTTGCCATGCCTGCCGACTGGTCGGCGGAATGGTCGTGGTCAGAGAGCAGGCTATCGCGATGCGTCATAACCCCTTATCGGCTACAAAAGCTCCGACTTGATGTCCAGACACGAAGACTCTTCTGACGTTGCCGCGCCTGACCGCGCCAACGTCGACGAGGTCGTCGCGATGCCGCGTTGGCAGAGTTATCCGCTGCTCGTCCGGCTGCATCGACCGATCGGCACCTTGCTGTTGCTCTGGCCGACCATGTGGGCGTTGTGGATGGCATCGGAGGGTCGACCCGACACCTATCTTCTTTTCGCGTTCTGCACCGGCACCCTGTTGATGCGCTCGGCCGGCTGCGCGATCAACGACTACGCCGATCGCGACTTCGACCGCCACGTCAAGCGCACGCGTGCCCGACCGGTGACCGCGGGTGCGATCCAGGCGTGGGAGGCCCTGATGGTGTTCGTCGTGTTGTCGCTGGCCGCCTTCGTGCTCGTCGTGCCGATGAACTTCCTGACCTGGCAACTTGCCGTGTGCGCAGCGATCATTGCTGCCACCTATCCCTACACGAAACGCTTTCTTGCACTTCCCCAGGCATACCTGGGCATCGCGTTCGGGTTCGGGATTCCGATGGCCTATGCGGCAACGTTGGGGTCGGTGCCGCTGGCGGGCTGGATCATGCTGCTGGCCAACGTCTTCTGGGCGCTCGCCTACGACACCGAATATGCGATGGTCGATCGCGATGACGATCTCTTGCTCGGCATTCGCACGGCCGCGATCACCTTCGGACGATTCGATGTGGTTGCGGTCATGATCTGCTATGGCATCACCTTGTTCCTGCTGGCCGTGGCCGGCTGGATGCAGCACATGGGTGCGTGGTATTGCGCCGGCCTGACGGTCGCCAGCCTGATCTCCGTCTATCACTGGACACTCATTCGCACGCGCAGCCGCGAGGGCTGCTTCGCCGCCTTCAACCATAACAACTGGTGGGGCGCTGCCGTCATGGCCGGTGTCTGGCTCGACTTCGCATTGCGATCCTGAGCTTGCGACGATCCGGGCGATGATCGCTCGAACGCGTGTCGTCACGCCCCTTGCCGACGGGCCGATTCGGGTTGCCGCTTTTTGATGCCAGAATCACGACCGGACCTCCGTGGGAGGATCCGTCTCGCTCAAAATCAAACGGAGTACTGATGAAGACATCGCACATCGCCGCAGCCGTCGCCACCTCCCTGTGCCTGCTGCAGGCGGACCCTGCAGCGGCTTCCGACCTCAACTACAACTATGTCGAGTTGGGCCTGCTGCTGAAGGCCGATTGGGACGATGTGGATGGCGACGGGATCCGTCTGCGCGGTTCGTTCGAGATGGCCAACAATCTGCTGCTCATTGGCGAACTCTCGCGGCTGGACTTCGACGGCCCCTTCAACGTCGGCGTCGACTACGACGCGTTCAGCGTGGGCGCCGCCTATGTGATGAGGCTGAACCCGATGCTCGATGTGATCACGTCGATTTCGGTCGGCCGGGTCGCTGCAGATACCCGATTCTCGTCGGAAAGCGACTACGGGGTTTCGCTGGCCGGCGGCATGCGCGGTCGGCTTGCGCCACAGGTCGAAGGTTTCGGACGTCTGGTGTTCGAAAGCTATGAAGACTCCGAGCTGTACGTCGAGGGTGGTGCGCTCTACCAGTTCAACAAGCAGTTTTCTGTAGGTGGTGAACTGCAACTCGGCAACGACCGCACGACCCTGTCGGCGATCGGACGCTTTTCATTCTGATCCGCTTGCGCCGGCCAGACGATTGCAGGACGGCACGATGCCACTCAGGGTGCGTTGCCGAGTTCGATGCTGCGTGCATGGGCGGCGCGAACGCCGTCCACGATCGCCTGCTCGATATGCGCTGCCTCCATCGCAGCGAGGCCGGCTGCCGTCGTGCCGTTTGGTGAGGT
>JBGSTN010000963.1:0-3524 GCA_041736455.1 Burkholderiaceae bacterium
ACCCGGCAGAATCGAGCCCCGAATGCGAAAGCGACGACCGAAGTCCTACCCATGGCTCAAGCAACCCCGCACCGTCGCCCGCGAACACGTCACCATCCACGGCCATCCGCCACGCGGGGGCTAAAGTAAGTGCCATTCGCACTAGTGTCCTACTGCATCCATCAAGTACTTGACACTTCGTGCGCAACCGAGATCGTGGTGCGTCACGGTCGATCGTGCGCCGCTTGCGTCGGTGTGTCCGGACGGTCGACGAAGCGCATCGTTGAAACGCTGTCGAAACGGACATAGCATCCGAAAGGATCGACAGGGGGGCGCAACGATGGAACTGCGACAATCGTCCTGTCCGGAATCGACCGGACCGATTCGCCTTCGCTGAATTCAACCGATCGGGACAGACTTGAAACTCGCCACCTGGAACGTCAATTCGCTGCGCGTCCGACTCGACCATCTGCTGCAATGGTTGCAGGCGAACCCGGTCGACATCATCGGTCTGCAGGAAACGAAACTGGTCGACACCAAGTTTCCCGCCGATGAGTTGCGTGCTGCGGGCTATGAAGTCGTCTTCGCGGGACAGCCGACCTACAACGGCGTAGCGCTGCTCTGCCGAATCGATACCGTCGGCGCGCCGGTTGACACCGTGATCGGCAATCCCCTGTTCCCCGACGATCAGCAGCGCCTGATCACGGCCACCTGTGCCGGTCTGCGAGTCACCTGCGCGTATGTGCCGAACGGTCAGGAGGTCGGTTCCGACAAGTACGCATACAAACTTCGCTGGCTCGACGCGCTGATCGACTGGTCCGGCGCCGGCGCGGGGCAACCCGGCACACCCCGTGTACTGATGGGGGACTTCAACATCGCGCCGGAAGATCGTGATGTTCACGATCCGGCTGCCTGGGCTGGCAAGGTGCTCTGCTCGATCGATGAACGAGCGCGCTTCGACCGTCTGATCGCGACCGGCCTGGCCGACTCGTTCCGGCTTTTCGAGCAGCCCGAGCGGATATTCAGCTGGTGGGACTACCGGCAACTGGCGTTCAGAAAGAACGCCGGACTGCGAATCGATCATGTGTTGATCGACGCGCCGCTGATACCGCGCGCGCAGGCCTGTGCGATCGACAAGGAGCCGCGCCGTTGGGAAAAGCCCTCGGATCACACACCGGTGATCTTCACACTGGCCGACTGAGGCCGCCCGATCTCATCACCGGGACGGGATAACGCCGGTTGCTCCGGGGTCTTCGCCATGTGCGGTCCCGGCATCATGTGAAGATTGCCCGCGAGCCGCGAGTGGATCGTGGGCGGGGCCGTGCTCGATCCGCAGCAGCGCACTTCTCCCAGGCATTCCTCTCCAGCAGCCCTTCGTTGCAGCACATTATGCTCATGCGACATGCGACATGCGTCGGCGTTCGGGGCACCAGGCGTCGCGTGGCAGCGGTGTGAACCGGGGCGTGAATCTTGCGCCGTGTCGTGCCAGCGCACATCAACCAGCATCGAGGAGACACTCATGCAACGATTCCCCTTCACCCCTGAACGCACGAGCGCCGCCGCGGTCGTCGGTTTCCTGATCGCCCTGCCGCTTGCCGCGTTCGCGCAGGAGCGCCCCAAGGGCGCGCCCACGCCGCCCGCCCATGCCGAGCGCGGCCGCCTGTTGCAGGAACTCAAAGCGTTCGACAACCCCGAATCCGCGATCTTCAGCGATGACGGACGCTACGTCTTCGTGTCGAACGCGGCCGAGCTCGGCATGGCGGACAAGGGCTTCCATTGGACCGAGAAGGGAGGCTTCATCAGCAAGCTGTCGGTGCAGCCCGACGGTACGTTGAAGATGGTGGAACGGAAACTCGTCAGCGGACTGACGGCGCCACTCGGCATGGCCATCAATCCGGTCGCGACGAAGAAATTTCCGAAAGGCGCCATCTTCCTCTGCACCGGCGGACTGCCGCTCGCGTCGGCCGATGGGACCCAGGTGAAGAGCGCGTCGCGACTGGCGTCGGGAATCGTCGTGTTCGATGTCGACGGCAATTCCCTGGGAAAACTGGCCTGGAACGCCGGCTCATTGCTCGCCAAGGCCAGTGGCGCGCCGGCCACGCTGCCCAATGCGCTGGGCTTCGACAAGCAGGGCAACCTGTACATCGCCGAAACGGGCCTCGGGGGCGCGAGCCTCGAGCCGAAGCTGGACACGCGCCCGGGCGTCCTGATGATTGCGCACGACGCGCTCGATGCGGTGGCGGCGAACGAGGCACCAGCGTCGCCGCTTGCGTTCATGCCGATGCCCGGCGGACCCGACGGCCTGGGGGTCTCTCCGGTGGACGGCACCATCCAGGTCAATACCGTCGGCCAGGCAGCCGGACTGCCGGACAAGGACAAGGGCGGGATGTGGAAGTTCACGAAGGCAGACCTCATGGAGGGCAAACTGCCGAAGGCATTCTCTTCGAACTGGGGCGCGCTGGACGGACTCGTGTTCACCTCGAAGGGCACGCGGCTCGACACCCAGATCCTGCCGCCGAACTACATCACCGTGGTTCAGGGTGGTACCGGCAAGGTGCAATCGCTCAGCATCGAAGGGCTGGAGCGCGACCTGGCGGGACCGGCGGACATCGCGTTGCATACGCGGGCGGACGGCACCACGTTGCTGCTGATTCCCGAATTGATGGCCACCAGCCCGAACCGCGACGACAACAGCCTGCTCGTCGTCAAGCTGCCCTCGTCTCTATAGGTCCATTGCCCGTCGGCTTGCGTGCTCGACGCAGACGAACCACACATGCAGGAGTGCCCTCGTCATGCCGTCCTCGATCGACACGGACGTTGCCATCATCGGTGCGGGAACAGCCGGAATCGCTGCATACAGCGAACTGCGTCACCTGGGGTTGTCGGCGGTGCTCATCGACCGTGGTCCGCTGGGAACGACCTGTGCGCGGGTCGGATGCATGCCGTCCAAGTCCGTGCTGCATGCCGGTCGCCAGTGGTCGGGGCTGCGCGCGTTGCTAAGGGGCGAAGGCGCTCCCGCAGGGTCTGCAACGCCAATCGATCTGTGGCGTCACGCACGGGAAACGCGCAACCTGCTGGCTGGCGATACGGTCCGGACCACCCGCGACCTCGCCGGTGAAAACCTCGTCATGGGTTCCGCCCGCTTCACGGGACACGACACGCTGGATGTCGACGGCCGGCCAGTCCGTGCCCGTGCGTTCGTCGTTGCGACGGGATCGCACCCGGTCGTACCGAAGTCGCTCGCCGGCCTTGGTGATCGCCTGCTCACCACCGATAACCTGTTCGACCTGGACGCGCTGCCCGAGAGCATTGGCGTGCTGGGGTTGGGCGCCCTCGGACTGGAAATGGCGCTGGCGCTTTCCCGGTTGGGCGTTCGCGTGGTCGCCGGAGACATCAAGACCTTGCCCGCCGGGCTGGCCGACCCCGAGATCGGTGCACGGGCCATCGCGCGCTTCGGCTCGGAATTGACGATGTGGTTGGGGCGGTCGATCGAGGCCGTACCGGCGAACCGCGGAGTCGATCTGCGCAGCGGCGATTCGACGGCG
>JBGSTN010000988.1:0-12353 GCA_041736455.1 Burkholderiaceae bacterium
GGCCGATCGCGGTTCGCCCGAAACCGTGCCGGCATCGAACACAGGGGCTTGCACGACGTCCGGCGCATCTGCCGACATCACCGGGAGCAGCACACCGGCCAGGCCGAACAGAAGCACGGCGGCGCCGGCCTTCACGAGGTAGCCACGTCTGCCGTCGCTTCGGAGCAAGTGCTTGATCGAGTTCACGGCGCAATCTAAGCCGACTTGACACGCCGCGGCGAAGGCGATCCGATCGGAGGATGCCTGCGCAGAATCAACGGTGACGACGAGAAGCGGCGTCGCGCCGGTCCTGCAAAGCCACCGCGGGTATCGCTGACCGACGCCCACGCGCAGGCGTCAACCGTTCATCGTGCCCACTTTGTTGCCGGTCGCGAACTGTTCTAGCCTCGCCACTCCTATTGATCCGGAATCCGACATGGATATGCCCGCACCCAAGCCGACCGAAACCGAAATCGTTGCGCCGACCTTCCGACTCGCGCCGCCCGAAGTGCTGACGCCGGTGGAGACTTCGGTCGTGCGCCGTGCGGTGCCCTTGCCGGAACAGACGGTATCGGCGATCGATCAGCAGGTACAGGCATTCGTCGACGGCCTGATGAACGAGGACCTGCATTCGCAGGCGTTCCAGGCCAAGCTCGACAGCGCGTTCGCACTCGGCAAGCAGGAAGTGTCGGTTGCCGCGACTTTGATGCAGGGCAAACTCCTGCAGCGCAACTTCGTCGACATGGAGTCGAACAGTGCATTCAAGGCGATCCAGGAAATGCGCGGCCATCTCGACGCATTGAATCCGGGCACCGAGGGCGACCTGCTGCAGCCCAGGAAGCTGCTGGGCATCATTCCATTCGGCAACAAGCTGGAGGCCTACTTTCGCAGATACCAGTCGGCCAGCGTTCAACTCAACCACAGCATGCAGCAACTCTACGCGGCCCGCGACGACATCCAGCGCGACGTCGTCGAGATCGACTCGACCCGGGCAAAGCTGTGGGACGGCATGCAGAAGCTTTCAGGCGCCATCCATTTCGCCGAGCGCCTGGACGCGATGCTCTCGACTCGCGTGACGCAACTGACCGGTACGGATCCCGAACGGGCCAAGGCGCTGCAACAGGAGGTCCTGTTCTACGCGCGCCAGAACCTCACCGACATGCTGACCCAGCAGACCGTGTGCACCAATGGCTATCTGGCGCTCGACGTGCTCAAGAAGACCGGCCGCGAAATGATCAATGGTTGCAGCCGGGTGGCCACCACCGGCATGAGTGCACTGGCCGTTGCACAGACCGTCGCGCGCGCCACCGGAAACCAGATACAGGTCATGACGATGCTGAACGGCGTCAATGGCACGATCGAGAACCTGATCTCCGAAAGCGGTCGGCAGCTGGGCAGTCACGTCGAAGCGACGGCGCGATTCGCGTCGAACCCGATGATCGGCATCGAGAAGATTCGCGAGATGTTCGACCAGACGTTCAAGGCGATGGACGCGATGGACAATTTCCGCGTCCAGGCGATCGAGGTGATGGGGCAGAACAATGCCGTGATGAAGGAGCAATTGTCGCGCGCCGAAGCCTATGTCGATCGGACCCGTGAACAGTTGGCACACCGCGCGATTCGCGAGACCTTGCCGGCAGGACCGGTCGCCCTGTAACGCGAACCGGTCGCTCGGGGGACACGTATCGGTCGCCCGGTTACGCACGCCCGGTTGCGCACGCCCGGTTGCGCACGCCGGGTTACGCACGCCCGGTTGCGCACGCCGGGTTCGTGCATTTCCGGTTAGCGCATTCCCGATCCGCGCATTCCCGATCCGCGCATTCCCGGTTGGCGCATTCCCGGTTGGCGCATTCCAGGTTCGCGTGGTCCCCGGGGTTCGTTCAGGGTTTGAACTTCCGGTTCAGGAAACTCGAATGGTCCAGCAATGACTGCGCCTCCTGGTGAGCCAGCGCATCCTTCAACTGCCGGACCTTGCCGCCGAGATCGTCCAGTGTCGCCTCGAAGATCTCGCGGGCGGTCTTGCCATTGGCCAGTGGTTCGGTGGTCGCGAAGCGGCGCGGAATCGACAGATAAGTCTGAAGCGCTTCCGGCAGGTATTTCACCGCGATATGGCGGGCATGGAAACCGTCTTCGAAACCGAGATCGGTCTTGCTGGCCTCCCATTGGGTCAGCAGCTGCTCGATCTGCGCACACAGCGCCAGAACCTTGCCGCGCAGCTCTTTCGGCAGGCGTTTCTGCGTGTTGAGGTGCACGGTCTGGCGGATATTCGCCAGTGCCATCGTCATCTGCCGTTTCGCGTCACCCGGTACCGATGACCCGGGGACCGAGCGCGCATCACGCCGCAGCTTAGGCACACCGAAGACCAGGCAGCCGATACCGAATCCGGCCAGGTAGCCGGCGAGGGTGATCAAGACAGCCGCCATGCCACCACTGAATGGCAGCGCCTGTGCGCCGGTTGCCGCGAGGCAGAGCACGCCCAGCCCCAGTCCGCACCAGTTCGCGGGTGACTCGAGAAGATAGAAGAACGGATGCTGCATGAAGAAAGTTCCTGCACGGATGCACGGTCGTCAGTCAATCTATAACGATTGACGAGCGAAGAGCGCGCGCAAACCGCGACGACCGACGGGCGGTCGAATCGTCGCGTCGCGCGTCGCCGCCTGCGGCCGATGCGATGGCATGTCGACAACGCGGGCGAGCGTTCTTCCTCGATCGTCAGCGTCGATCGACCGTTCGAACGGCACGCGCCGGCAAAGCGGAATCGCGCTGTTAAGCTGCCGGGAAAATCAACGAACCACACTCTTGAGAGATCGAATGAGCAACCAGATTCCGCGTCCTTCAACCGCGTTCACCAGCGCTTCGTGGGCCGCGCTGATCATCGGTACCCTGGTCTACATGGCGGGCCTTTGGAATTCGACGATGGAGCTCAACGAAAAGGGCTACTACTTCCTGTTGTTGATGTACGGCCTGTTCGCAGCGATCTCGTTGCAGAAATCGGTGCGCGACCGTGTCGAAGGACTGCGCGTTTCCGACCAGTACTACAGCATCTGCTGGGTGTCGCTCTTCATCTGCGTGGCGCTGCTGGTCGTCGGTCTCTGGAACGCGTCGATGGCAATGAGCGAAAAAGGCTTCTACGCAATGGCGTTCCTGATGTGTCTGTTCGGCGCAGTCGCCGTGCAGAAGAATACCCGCGACATTCTGCTGGTCGACGGCGCGCTCGTCGTCGAAGACTGATCGCGCGCGGCAGGCGGTTCGATCGGTGACGCGGCGCCCCTGCGGCGCGTCACCCTGCACGGGCCACACGGACCGTGTGCAACACCTGATGCAGGTTCGCGCTGCAACCCGTTCCGGGGCAAGCGCCTTCGCACCTGTCACGATTCGATGATCGGCGATCGGCCCGGGCCACGGGGCCGATTTGTTGTACATTCGGTCAGCATCATCGATTCCAATCAGGAGACAAGCATGATTCGACGCACCCTGTTGCGCAGCGCACTTCATGTCGTTGCAGCCGGTTCGCTATTCGCGGCCGCCATTCCCGCTGCTCTGGCCGCTTGGCCGGAACGACCGATCACGATGATCGTGCCGTGGGGCGCGGGCGGCGGGACCGATGCCGTCGCGCGCGTCATCGCCGTCGAACTCGAGAAGTCCCTCAAGCAGCCTATCAATGTCGTCAACCGTACCGGCGGTAGTGGCGTGGTCGGCCATTCGGCCATTGCGACGGCAACACCCGACGGCTATACGATCGGCCTCATCACGGTCGAGATCGCGATGATGAAGCATGCCGGCCTGACCAAACTGGGACCCACCGATTTCACACCCCTGGCGCTGGTCAACTTCGATCCGAATGCGGTTTTCGTCGCCGCCGACTCATCGATCAAATCGGCCAACGACCTGATTGCGACTGCCAAGGCGAGTCCGGGCAAGCTCAAGGGAAGTGGCACCGGCCAGGGCGGTATCTGGCACCTGGGCCTGGCCGGTATGCTCGTCGACGCCGGAGCCACCGGGAATGCGGTCGCCTGGGTGCCGAGTCAGGGAGCGGCACCGGGCCTGCAGGATCTGGTGTCGGGGGGCGTCGATATCGCCTCCTGTTCGTTGCCTGAGGCGCGCGCGCTGGTCGAAGCGGGCAAGGTCAGGCCCATCGTCCTGATGTCCGACAAACCCGACGGTATCTTTCCTGATGTTCCGCTCCTCAAGAATGCCACTGGTAGCACGTGGGTGAACGGCGCGTGGCGTGGCGTGGCCGCGCCCAAAGGCTTGCCGGCAGACATCACAGACCGATTCGAGCGTGCGATCAAGGTCGTCTACGACAGTCCTGCGTATCAGGACTTCCTGAAGTCGCGCGGCTTCGGCGCGGTCTATGCCAACGGCAAAGGATTCGAGACCTTCATGGCCAAGGAAGATGGTGACAAGGCCGCGGTGATGAAATCCGTCGGCCTCGCCAAATAGGCCTCGCCGAATAGGCCTCGCCAAAGAGGCGTCGCCAGCAGACTTCGCCTTGCGTCCGGCACCTGTTCCATGTTCGAAGCAGGGGCCGGGCGCCGGTATCGGTCGGTCTTACGACCGTGAGCCGCCACCCGTCAACCCCTCCGACACCCATGACTCGATGAAGGTCTCCGATTCCCTCACCGGTGCGGTGATGCTGGCGCTGGCGCTGATCGTGATGTGGCACGTGAGCGATTTTCCACCCGCCCCGGGCCAGCCCTACGGATCCGCCTTGTTCCCGATGCTCGCGAGCGGCGGACTCGCGGTGGCGTCGCTGATACTGATGATCCAGGGACTCCGAAGCCGATCGACGCCGACTGTCGACGATCCGGACAACGCTGGATCGAAGGATCTGATACCGGTGCTCGTCGTGCTCACGACGATGGGTCTTTATATCGCCGTGGTCGACTGGCTCGGGTTCATCATCGCCGGCACGCTGATGCTGGCCGTGCTGTTCGCCGTTTTCCGGGTAAAGCCGCTGTGGGTATTGCCGATCGCATTGCTCGCGACGCTCGCGATCCACACCGGCTTCTATCGCCTGCTGAGAGTGCCCCTTCCATGGGGCCTCCTGCAGCCCTATGCATGGTGATCGGGCCACACTGATGATCAGTACACCCCCGCCAGACCGCCCTGGGAGCGATCTCCACTGATGGACGCGCTACTGACCGCTTTCATGATGGTCCTCGATCCGACGGTGCTGCTCACCGTGTTGCTGGCTTCCATGTTCGGCATGTTCGTCGGTGCGGTCCCCGGCTTGACGGCCACCATGGCGACGGCGCTGCTCGTCCCGATCACTTTCTTCCTGCCCCCCGTGGCGGCCGTGGGCGCCATCGTCTCGGCCACGGCGATGGCCATCTTCTCGGGCGACATCCCCGGCTGTCTGCTGAGGATGCCCGGTACCCCGGCATCGGCAGCGTACGTCGACGAGTCGTATGCCATGACGCGCAACGGGCGCGCGGAACTCGCTCTCGGGACATCGCTGGTCTTCTCGGTGATCGGCGGGATATTCGGCACGCTGGTGCTCAGTGTGTCGGCACCTTCACTGGCGGAGTTCGCGCTGAAGTTCAGCTCGTTCGAGTACTTCTGGCTGGTGCTGATGGGCCTGACCTGTGCGGTATTCATCGCTTCGGACAGCCCGCTCAAGGGCGTGATCACGCTGACGCTGGGTCTGCTGTTCGGTAGCGTGGGACTCAACAATCCGGCGGCGCACCCACGCTTCACGTTCGACATTCCCGATCTGCTGGGCGGCATCAATCTCATTCCGGCGATGATCGGGCTTTTCGCCGTGTCGGAAGTCCTGCGCTACTCCCAGGACCGTGGCGTATTGAAGGTCGTCGAGCAGGAGGTCGGTGCCATCCTGAAGGGCATGGGCGGCCTCATCCGGAAATACAAGATCCAGACCCTGCGCGGCAGCATCCTGGGCACCCTGGTAGGCGCGCTGCCCGGCGCGGGCGCGGACATCGCGGCATGGATGTCGTATGCAGTGAGCAAGAAGATGTCTCGCACCCCGGAGAAGTTCGGCACGGGTCATCCCGAAGGGCTCGTCGAGGCCGGCGCGGCCAACAACAGTGCGCTGGCCGGGTCGTGGATCCCGGCCCTCGTGTTCGGCATACCAGGCGACTCGATTACGGCCATCGCGATCGGCGTGCTGTACATGAAAGACATGAATCCCGGGCCGATGATCTTCGTGAACCAGCCGCAGAACGTCTATGCGGTTTTCATGATCTTCCTTCTGGCCAATCTGCTGATGCTGCCGCTGGGATTGGTCTGCATCAAGCTGGCATCGCGACTGCTCAAGGTGCCTAGAAACGTGCTGATGCCGATCATTCTGCTGTTCTGCATCGTCGGCGCATTCGCGATCAACAACGCGACATTCGACCTGTATGTTCTGATCTTCTTCGGCGTGCTGGCCTGGGTTCTGGAGGCCAACCGGTTTCCGGTTGCGCCGATGATTCTCGGCATTCTGTTGGGCACGATGCTCGAGGAACATTTCATCCGGTCGATGATCAAGGCCGACGGCAACTGGCTTGCGTTCATCGAACGGCCCATCGCCGCCGTTCTGGCCGTGCTGACCATCACGGTGTGGACCGTCGCAGCCTGGGTCACCATGCGCACCAGGCGCCGCGCGGCGGCGCTCAGTGCGCGAGGATCTGGCTGAGGAACAGCCGCGTCCGCTCGCTCCTGGGATTGTCGAAGAACTCCTTAGGACCCGCGCTTTCGATCACGCTGCCGGCATCCATGAAGATCACCCGGTCGGCGATGGTGCGCGCAAAACCCATCTCGTGTGTCACGCAGATCATCGTCATGCCAGACTGGGCCAGATCGACCATCACATCGAGCACTTCCTTGATCGTTTCCGGATCCAGTGCCGATGTCGGTTCGTCGAACAACATGACCTTGGGATTCATGCACAGGGATCGCGCGATCGCGACACGTTGCTGCTGACCGCCAGAGAGTTGCCCGGGATACTTGTTGGCCTGCTCGGCGATGCGCACGCGTTCGAGATACTTGAGCGCGATGGCCTGGGCCTCGGCCTTGGGCATCTTCTTGACCCAGATCGGCGCGAGCGTACAGTTGTCCAGCACACTCAGGTGCGGGAACAGATTGAAGTGCTGGAACACCATGCCGACATTCGAGCGCACATGGTCGACGTTCTTCAGGTTGTCGGTCAGTTCCACGCCGTTGACGACGATACTGCCTTCCTGATGCACCTCGAGCCGGTTGATGCATCGAATGAGCGTCGACTTGCCCGAACCCGACGGTCCGCACACGACGATGCGCTCGCCGCGCGCGACGCTCAGGTCGATGTCCTTGAGGACATGGAATTCGCCGTACCACTTGTTGAGCTTGCGGATCTCGATGACGGGTCCGTCCCCGTCCGCGGCGATGCCGGCCGCCGACGCCGGTTCGATACTGTCGACAGACGATGCTTGCATCAGACGCTCCGGTGACTCCGGTTCAGATCACGTTCCAGCCACTGGCTGTATCGGGACATGGCAAAACAGTACAACCAGTAGATGGCGATCGAGAACAACAACGCCTCGATGAAGTACTTCTTCCAGGCGAAATCGGTTTCGACGGATCGCTTCACTGCATTGGCAAAGTCGAAGATGCCGATGATCAGGACGAGCGACGTGTCCTTGAACAACGAGATGAACGAATTGACGATCGGCGGAATCGAATACTTCAAGGCCTGGGGCAGGATGATGAGACCCATCATTCGGGAATACGACAAGCCGAGCGCCTGCGCGGCTTCATACTGTCCCTTGGGCACCGCCTGCAATCCACCCCGCACCGCCTCGGCAAGGTAGGCCGCCATGAACATGATGATGGCGATCTGCGCGCGCAACAGGTTCTCGATGCGCATGCCTTCCGGCAGGAAGAGCGCGAACATCACGCTCGCCATGAACAGCACCGTGATCAGCGGCACGCCACGCACCACTTCGATATAGACGACGCTGAACGCCTTGACGAGGGGCAACCTGGAACGCCGACCCAGGGCCAGGGCGACACCCAGCGGAAATGCGAACGCGATGCCGAATATGGCCAGTATCAATGTGACGGGCAGGCCGCCCCACTGCGACACCGGCACAGGCGTGAGGCCCATGCCGCCACGCATCAGCCACCAGGTGAGAATCGACACGACGGTCCAGATCACGAACAGCCGGAGGTTCCAGAACCACTTGATGCCCGACACGATCAGCAGACTGGTCAGCAGAATGACGACGAGGCCGCCGCGCCACTGTTCGTCATATGGGTAGGTACCGAACGTCATCACCCGGAATTTCTCGACGATGACGGCCCAGCAGGCTCCCGTGCCCCGCGCCGCTTCGCAGGCGGCAATGGGCTGCGCACCCCACACGGCATTCACGACCAGCCAACCGAAAGCCTTCGGGATCATCCATGCCAGCAGGGCGACGACGATGACCGTGATCAGCGTATTGCCCAGCGACGAGAACAGGTTCGTGCGCAACCAGCCGATCACACCCACCTCCCGGCGTGGCGCGGCGCGATCCGGCTGACGGGTCTCGACTGGCGGGGCGTCGGGCGTCACCGCGCTCATCGTTCCACCAGGCGGACGTAGCTGTTGTACCAGTTCATGAACGCCGCGATGAGCAGACTGATCGTCAGATAGACAGCCATGATGATGGCGATCGCCTCGATCGCCTGCCCGGTCTGGTTCATCGACGTGTTGGCGACCGCGACGAGATCGGGATAGCCGATCGCGACCGCCAGGGACGAATTCTTGGTGAGATTCAGGTATTGGCTGGTCAGCGGCGGAATGATCACGCGCAATGCCTGCGGCATGACGACGAGGCGCATCCGCTGGCCGGGCGTGAGGCCGAGCGCCATCGACGCTTCGGTCTGACCCTTGTCGACCGACAGGATACCTGCGCGCACGACCTCGGCAATGAACGACGCGGTGTACAGGGACAGCCCGATCAGCAGCGCGGTGAACTCGGGCGTGATGACGATGCCTCCGACGAAATTGAAACCCTGGAGCTTAGGCACGTCGAGCGTCGTCGGCGCGCCGAATGCAGCCCAGGCCAGCGTCGGCAGCCCGAGGATCAGCGCCAGCGTGACGGCGCCGACAGGCGCCTGTTCACCAGTTGCCTCCTGACGTCGTTTGGCCCGCAATCGATACAGAAGCGCAAGCAGGACGGCCAGTGCCAGCGCGACGAGAGCGGCGGTCCAACCCGGTGCGTCGACTGGCCAGGCGAACCGAAGGCCGCGCTGGCTAAGGAAGGCCAGGTCATGGAACGACATCGCTTGCCTGACGCCGGGCAGCGACTCGGTGAAGAGGGTGTACCAGGCAAGCAGCTGCAACAGCAGCGGCGTGTTGCGGAACAGTTCGACATAGACGGTGGCCAGTCGAGCCAGCAGCCAGTTGCTCGACAGGCGCGCGATGCCCACGACGACGCCGATCAACGTGGCGAACAGGATGCCGAACATCGCCACCCAGAGCGTGTTGGCCAGACCCGCAAGAAACGCACGCCCATAACTGCGTGACGCGTCGAACTCGATGCGCGATTCGGAGATTCCGAAACCGGCTTCACCGGAGAGAAACCCGAACCCGACCCGGATCTGCCGCTGCTCGAGGTTGTAGAGCGTATTGGAGATCAGGAAATAGCCGACTGACGCGACCAGCGCAAGCAGGACGATCTGCCAGAAGACTCCCCGTACACGCTCACTGCCGAACATGATTCGCCCGGCAGTCAGCGTGGATCGCCATCGGAACAGGACTGGTATTCACGAGGCGCGCGATCGTCGCTGCAGGCGGCGTCAGCGGATCGGCGGGGCGTACATCAGGCCGCCTTCGGTCCATAACGCGTTCTGGCCGCGCTTGATGCCGATCGGACCGATGTTCCGGTCATAGATTTCGCCGTAGTTGCCCAGCGCCTTGATGGTCCGACGCAGCCAGTCGTTGTCGACGCCGAAACTCTTGCCGACATCCCCCTTCACGCCGAGCAGCCGCTGCACCGTCGGATTGACCGATTCCTTGGCCATTTGATCGGCATTGGAGGACTTGATGCCCAGTTCCTCGGCTTCGATCAGTCCATTGAGCGTCCAGCGTACCAGCATGAAGAAATCCCAGTCGCCGCGGCGAATCATCGGGCCGAGCGGCTCCTTCGAGATGGCGTTCGGAAGGATCACGTAATCGTCGGGATTGTCGGCCTTCAGACGGGTGGCAGCCAGTCCCGAAATGTCGGTCGTGTAGACGTCGCATCGTTTGGCGAAGAACGCCTGTTCGACCTGCGCCAGCTCGGTGATGACGACTGGCCGGATCTCGATCTTCTGAGCGCGAAAGAAGTCCGACAGATTGAGTTCCGTCGTGGTGCCAGGCTGCACGCAGATCGACGCGCCGGCGAGTTCCTTCGCGGACGTCACGCCCAGGTCCTTGCGGATCATGAATCCCTGACCGTCATAGAAGAGCGTTCCGGCGAATACCGCACCGAGCGTCGCATCGCGACTCGACGTCCACGTCGTGTTGCGCGACAGCATGTCGACTTCGCCCGACTGCAGCGACGTGAAACGCACCTGGGCCGTGAGGGGAACGAAGGAGACCTTTTCCGGATCCCCGAGCACGACGCTGGCGACGGCACGACAGAAATCGGCGTCGAGCCCCGTCCAGCGCCCCTTGCTGTCTGGCGCCGAGAAGCCCAGCAGGCCCGTATTCACGCCGCAGCGCAGGTTGCCTTTGGACTTGATCGCATCGAGGGTTTCGCCTGCCTGCGCAACGATGGGCATCGCCAGGGCTGCTGCGACGACGACTCCAGACGCGATGAAACGACTGACACGCTGTGGATCTACCATGGGGTGAAGCCTCCCGAAATTGGTGTTGTATTGGCGACCGAGTCTACTGTCGGCGCTGACAATCTGCAAATGAGGGCAGTCTTGTCCGGTCGATCGCCTCGGGCAGCGTGGCCGGTGTCGTGTGGCGGATCGACGATATGAACGACCGGCGCGAAGCGGACGATGCCCGCGCCGGGTGCGAGGAGTCGACGCCTAGATGAACGGGTTCAGAAGGCCCTCGACACGGTCAACACGACCGTTCCCTTGCCGAGGTCCTTGCCGAAACTGTTGCGATAGCAACTGCCCGCCCCTTTCTCGGCATCGGTACCGATGTAGGCGAGCTTCAAGCCGAATCCCGCCAGTTCGGTCCCGCCGCTGATGCTCCAGTCGGTGTATGAACAATCGCTGGAGGAACGTCCCGCGCCGGACGGAATGATCTGATGGCCGATGTGTGCGCCGATGCTGAAATCGGACACCTTGGTGTCATAGGCGAGATCGAGATAACCACCGCCGTCACTGTCCGAAAAACCGAAGATGTCGGTCAACGCGTGCGAATATTTGAACGAAATGCCTTGCGTACTCACCTTGCCGTAGATCTCGAACGTGTCGGGACTGTTGAAGCCGTCCGGATAGGTACCGGGGTAATAGTAGAAGAGACCACCGACGTCGTACTCGATACTGCCGATCGCGCCTTTGTACCCGCCGTAGAGGTCCAGTTCGACACTCGAGCTGACACTTCCGCCACCACCATCGGACAGCCAGCTGACGTTCGAACCCCAGGTTCCGATGTAGAACGGACCGCTCGCGAAGTCGAAGCCGCCCTGCACGGCCGGCTTGCCGTTGTTCTGCGAGATTCCGCGGTACCGGTAGTCGGACGTGAGTGCGACGTTGGCCGTGAATGGCGAGGCTTCGGTAGATTGCGCGCGGGCGTCGGGAGCGTGGACGACGCCGACGATCAGCAGGCTGGTCAGCGAAGCGGAAATGAGAAAGCGCATCTGAGGTTTTCCTTTGGATTGGTGTTGTTTGGCATTGCGATGGCCCCACCCACCGATGGCGAGGCGACCATTGATCGGTTGATAGCGAAACGCGTGCCATCCCGCCCGATGCTGCGCCGCAAGAGCGTATCGAGCGATACGGGGGGAATGCAGACGGTCGAACGGCCGACTAGTGCACCAAGCTGGCGCAATACCTGAGGCAAGGGGCGCGATCTGGTGCGCCGTTCGTCGGCGCGCACCAGCAGCCGACACCGCGTCCACGATCAATGATCCGGGTCGCAGACCGATATCAAGGTATCGGGCCGGGCGACACGGCCCATTGCCAGGATGCCAGACGATGTCTTCGATCGAACCGCCCCTTCCTCTTCCATCCCGGGATCGAACCGAGGAACATGATCGAGCGTCATCGGCCGTGATCCGACCGACGCCGCTTTTCGAGCTCGAATACGGCTGGCTTGCGATACAACTCATGACATTGCTGGTGGCGGTGCTGCTGACTGCCTCGGCCGTGCTGGCAGGTCATCCCGGGACGATCGCGACCATCACCGCACGAGATTGTTCGGACGGGGGCGCCTACATCGCGGCGAGCGCACGCGCGCGCGACCA
>JBGSTN010000990.1:0-2459 GCA_041736455.1 Burkholderiaceae bacterium
CCCGACGGCTTCGAGCGCCGCCTGCGCGCCGCGCCCCATCGGCACCTGCCAGGGATTGAATTCGGCCCACTCGCCGCGCATCGTGACGAGCATCAGCAGAGGCAGGCGAGCGGTGACCGGCAACGACAACATGTTGATGCAATTGCCCACGCCGCTGGATTGCATCAGGATCACCGAGCGCTGACCGCCGAGCCATGCACCCGCTGCGATCGCAATGCCTTCCTCTTCGGTCGTCAACACATTGCTGGTGACGGCCCGGTCGGCCAGGAAGCACTCGATCAACCGTGCATGCCCGGCATCGGGCACGTACGACATCTGTCTGACGTCGAATTCGCGCAGGCATCGATGGATGCGATCGGGCCAGGCGGCCGGATCGTCGCCAGGCACGTCGCCAGGCACGTCGACCGCGGCGTCAGATGCAGCGGCCGCCATCGACTTCCAGGCAGGTACCGGTGATGAACGCCGCTTCATCGGTCGCGTAGAACAGGGCGGCCGTTGCGATGTCGGAGGGCAGCGAGAGGCGTCCCATCGGAATCGATGCGACGAAGCGCGCACGGGTTTCCGGGGTGTCTTCGCCCATGAAAGTCTTGAGCAGGGGGGTTTCGCCCGCCACCGGATTCACCGCATTGACACGGATCCCGTCGGTAGCCAGTTCGATCGCCATGCTCTTGGTGACATTGATCATCGCGCCCTTCGAGGCGTTGTACCAGACGAGCCCGGGGCGCGGCCGGACGCCCGCGGTGGAGGCGATGTTGATGATCGCACCGCCGCCCATTGCCTTCATGTGCGGCACGGCATGTTGCGCGCACCAGAAAACGCTCTTCACGTTGATCGCGAACACGCGATCGAACTCGGCTTCGTCGACCGTCAGCATCGACTGGTTGCGGTGCGATACGCCTGCATTGTTGACGACGATGTCGACCCGCCCGTAGGCTTCGATCAACGCATCGATGCTTGCCTTGAAATCGGCACTGCGCGAGACATCGGCCTTGACGAAGCGGCATTCGCCGCCCGCCTCGCGAATGGCGCTGGCGACGCGCTCACCGTTCTCCTCGTCGATGTCGTTAATGACGAGCCGTGCGCCTTCCTGTGCGAAGCGCTGCGCAATGCCTTCGCCGAAACCCGAGCCGCCACCGGTGATCAATGCCGTCTTGCCTTGCAGTCTCATTGTCTGTCTCCATTGATTGTTCGTCATGTCGTTCGGACGCCCGGCGCAGCCAGGGCGCCGAGAACTGACCGGTCTCTAGCCGTGCCGGATCGCAATGGTCTTGAGCGTCGTGAAGCCGTACAGTGCTTCGAAGCCCTTTTCGCGGCCATAGCCGGAGTGCTTGACGCCGCCGAATGGCAACTCGACCCCACCGCCCGCGCCGTAGTTGTTGATGAATACCTGGCCGCACCGCAACCGATGCGCGACACGCAGCTGCCTTGCACCATCGCGGGTCCAGACGCCCGCGACCAGTCCGTAAGGGGTGCCGTTGGCCATTCGGACGGCGTCGGCCTCTTCGTCGAACGGCATGGCGATCAGTACCGGCCCGAAGATCTCTTCCTGCTCGAGCCGGTGTCCGCTCGGGACATCGGCCAGGAGGACGGCCGGATGATAGAAGCCGCCGGCCGACGCGTTGTCTGCAATGCTCCCGGTCGCCGCGATCCGGATCCCGTCGCGATCGGCATCGGTCACATACTGCCGGACGCGTGCGAGTTGCCGCGAATTGATCAATGGGCCGAGATCCCTGTCGGCGCTTCCCGGACCGGACACCAGCGCCGTGAACGCTTCGCGCAGTCGCTCGACGACCTTCTCGTAGATCGAACGCTGGACGAGCACCCGACTGCCGGCCGAACAGGTCTGCCCCGCGTTCTGGATGATCGCATTCACCAGCACCGGAACCGCGGCGTCGAGGTCCGCGTCGGCGAACACGATCTGTGCGGACTTGCCGCCAAGCTCGAGGGTGACCGGGCTATGCCGTGCGGCAGCGGCCTCCGCGACTTTTCGTCCGGTCGGGCCCGAACCGGTGAACGAGATATGGTCGATATCCGGATGACTCGACAATGCCGACCCGGCAGCGTCGCCAGTGCCGCAGACGATGTTCAACGCGCCGGCCGGCAGGCCGCATTCGGTGGCGAGACGGGCGACGACGAGCAGGCTGAGGCAGGCATCTTCGGCAGGTTTGACGACGCAGGCGTTGCCGACGGCCAGCGCCGCGCCGACCGAGCGTCCGAAGATCTGCATCGGATAGTTCCAGGGCACGATGTGTCCGGTGACGCCGTGCGGCTCGCGCACCGTCATCACCGAATAGCCGGCCTGATAGGGCAGTGTCTGCCCGTGCAGCTTGTCGGCGGCGCCGCCGTAATACTCGAAATAGCGTGCGAGCGCGACCGCATCCGCGCGGGCCTGGCGGATCGGTTTGCCGGTGTCGCGGCTTTCGATCGCCGCAAGCTTCTCGGAAGACGCCAGGACGGCG
>JBGSTN010001037.1:0-8107 GCA_041736455.1 Burkholderiaceae bacterium
GCTGCGACCCAGGCAGCCGTGCCGGTTGCAACGCGCACGGCGGGCGCGGCGCTGCCGCAACCCAAGGCGCCGATCAAGACTGCCGAACTGCTCGAAGGGCGTGCGGAACAGCGCGTCCCGATGTCGCGCCTGCGCAGCCGCATTGCCGAACGTCTGCTCCAGTCGCAGCAGACCAATGCCATCCTGACGACGTTCAACGAAGTGAACATGCAGCCGGTCATGGACATGCGGAAGAAGTACCAGGACCGGTTCGAAAAGGAGAACGGCGTTCGCTTGGGTTTCATGTCGTTCTTCGTCAAGGCGGCCGTTCATGCGCTGAAGAAGTATCCGGTCGTCAATGCCTCGGTCGATGGCAACGACATCGTCTATCACGGCTTCTTCGATCTTGGCGTGGCGGTCGGCTCACCGCGCGGGCTGGTGGTTCCGGTCATTCGCAATGCCGATCAGTTGAGCTTCGCGCAGGTCGAATCGACGATCAGCGATTTCGGCAACCGGGCGCGCGATGGCAAGCTCGGGCTCGAGGATCTGACCGGCGGGACGTTCTCGATCAGCAATGGCGGGGTGTTCGGTTCGATGTTGTCGACGCCGATCATCAATCCGCCGCAGTCCGCGATCCTCGGCGTTCATGCGACCAAGGACAGGGCGGTGGTCGAGAACGGGCAGGTGGTCGTCAGGCCGATGAACTATCTCGCGCTTTCGTACGATCATCGAATCATCGACGGACGTGAAGCCGTGCTGTTCCTGGTCGCGATCAAGGACGCACTCGAGGATCCGGCACGCCTGCTGCTCGATCTCTGATCCCTGCTCACCACCCATTCTTTCTCAAGGTCGAAGATGTCCCAACGTTATGATGTGATCGTGATCGGTGCCGGACCCGCCGGTTACGTCTGCGCGATTCGCGCTGCGCAACTCGGGTTCAAGGTGGCCTGCGTCGATCGCTGGATCGCGCCATCGGGCGAACATGCACTCGGCGGCACCTGTCTGAATGTCGGTTGCATACCGTCGAAGGCCCTGCTGGCCTCGTCCGAAGAGTTCGAGAAGATCGGCCACTCGCTGGCCGACCACGGCATCAAGATATCCGGCGCAAAGATCGATGTCGCGAAGATGCTCGCCCGCAAGGACGGTATCGTCACCAAGATGACCAAAGGCATCGAGTTCCTGTTCCGCAAGAACAAGATCACCTGGTTGAAGGGCAACGGCAGCCTGCAAGGGCATGCCGATGGCTATTTCCGCGTCGTCACGCGCCTGGGCGAGACCGAGCAGATCGACGAGACGCGTCATGTCGTCATTGCGTCGGGGTCCAACGCACGTCATCTGCCGGGTATTCCGGTCGACAACCAGCTGGTCTGCGACAACGTCGGTGCGCTCGCTTTCGACGAGGCGCCCAAACGACTCGGCGTGATCGGAGCGGGCGTGATCGGTCTGGAACTCGGATCGGTCTGGCGTCGACTCGGGGCACAGGTGACGATGCTGGAGGCCATGCCCGGCTTCCTGACCGCCTGCGACGATGCGGTGGCGAAGGAGGCCTGGAAGCTGTTCACCAGGCAGGGCCTCGACATCAAGCTCGGCGTGACGATCGGCGAGGTGCGTGTGACGGCCAAGGGTGCGGGCAAGGGCGTGCAGATCGCCTACAAGGATGCGCAGGGGGCCGATCAGTCGTTGAGTGTCGATCGCCTGATCGTGTCGGTGGGCCGGGCCCCTGCCACATCCGGACTCGATCTCGAATCGGTCGGTATTCAGCTCGATGCGCGCGGCTTCGTGCCCGTCGATGACCAATGCCGTACTGCCGTGCCGGGAATCTTCGCGATCGGCGATGTCGTGCGCGGCCCGATGCTGGCCCACAAGGGCGAAGACGAAGGCGTGATGGTTGCCGAACTCATCGCGGGCCAGCATCCACATATCGACTACAACTGCATTCCGTGGGTCATCTACACGGCACCGGAAATCGCGTGGGTAGGCAAGACCGAGCAGCAGCTCAAGGAAGAGGGCCGCGCCTACAAGGTCGGACAGTTTCCGTTCGCCGCCAATGGCCGTGCGCTGGGAATGGGACAGTCCGACGGATTAGTCAAGATCCTTGCCGACAGTGCGACCGATGAAGTGCTGGGTGTACACATCCTGGCAGCGAACGCGTCCGACCTGATCTCCGAAGCGGCGCTTGCGATGGAATTCCGTGCGTCGGCCGAAGATATCGGCCGCGTCTGCCATCCGCACCCGTCGATGTCGGAAGTCATCCGTGAGGCAGCGTTGGCAACCGACAAGCGTGCGCTGAACATGTGAGTGCCAGTCGACGCCACCCGGTTATCGACCGCTATCATGCGCTGCTGAAGACGCGCGGCTTCAAGGCCGATCGCGCGCAGCAGGCGGCGGCCGAGCGGCTCGATCTGCTCTGCCGCGAACTCGAGGCCTTCAAGTTGCAACGGCAGAGTTCGCTGCGGCGGATGTTGCGACCGCCCGTCACACCGCGCGGCGTGTGGCTGTTCGGTGGCGTCGGGCGCGGCAAGAGTTTCCTGATGGACAGCTTCTTCGAGGCCGTGCCGTTGCGGCGCAAGGGCAGGGTGCATTTCCATGAGTTCATGCGCGGCGTGCACCGCGAACTGAATGATCTTCGCAGTCAGGCCAACCCGCTGAACGCGGTCGCACATCGGATCGCCAAGCGTTACCGGCTGATCTGCTTCGATGAATTCCACGTCTCCGACATCGCCGATGCGATGATCCTCGAGCGACTGCTGACACCCCTGTTCGAAGCCGGGGTCTGCTTCGTGATGACCTCGAACTATCGCCCGTCCGGCTTGTATCCCGACGGCTTGCATCGCGATCGGATCATGCCGGCGATCCATTTGCTCGAATCGCGCCTCGACATCGTCGAAGTGGATGCCGGAGTCGACTATCGACAGAGCACGCTCGCCGGTGCGCAGGTCTATCAGTGGCCGTCCGACGCCGCCGCGCGCGCCGCCCTGGAACAGGTCTTCATCCGGCTCGCCGACGTCCGCGACGAGGAGCCCGTCCTGATGATCGAGCATCGCGAGATTCACGCGCTGCGGCGCGCGGGCGGTGTCGTCTGGTTCGATTTCGAGACCCTTTGCGTCGGTCCCCGCTCGCAGAACGACTACCTGGAGATCGCGCGCCAGTTTCATGCGGTGCTGCTGTCGGATGTGCCTGCGATGAAGCCCGCGATGGCATCGGCAGCGCGACGCTTTCTATGGCTGGTCGATGTGCTGTACGACCAGCGCGTGAAGCTGTTCCTGTCAGCCCAGTGCCCGCCTGAGGCGCTCTACACCGAAGGCCCGATGGTCAATGAATTCGCGCGCACGCAGTCGCGACTGATCGAGATGCAATCGCACGAATATCTCAACGCGCCGCGCCGCGGTCTGGCCGAACGGATCACCTGATCGACGCGATCACGTGTGGTCGCGCGGGCCTGGTCAAGCTATCATCAAGCATGTTCATCCCAACGACCTACATGACCCGCTTTTCCGGCCCCGGACTCGTCGTGGACCCCCTTGATCTGGTCCGGCAGCGCATCGTCGAGTTGCAACTGGAGCACCGGGGTCTCGACGACCTGATCGACTCGATCAGTCATCGAGCCGATTTCGATGCGCTTGCGGTCCGGCGCCTGAAGAAGCGGCGGCTCCAGATCCGCGACCTGATCATCGCACTGCAGATGCAGCTCGTTCCCGACATCCCGGCCTGACCGGGCGCTCTCGGTCATGGGTGAATCCCCGCTGGACCAGGCCGTCGTACGGGCATTTTCCGGCGATGGCGCGCTTGCCAAGGCCGTTTCGGCGTTCATCGAGAGGCCGGAGCAGACCGCTCTGGCCCGTTCGGTCGCTCGAGCAATCGATGCCGACGAGGTGTTGATCGCCGAAGCCGGGACCGGTATCGGCAAGACATTCGCCTATCTCGTTCCGGCCCTGCTTTCAGGCAAGCGGGTCCTGATATCGACCGGTACGAAGAACCTCCAGGATCAGCTCTTCAACCGCGATCTGCCTGCTGTCGTGGCCGCGTTGGGCACTGGCGTGACCATCGCACTCCTCAAGGGACGCTCGAACTACGTCTGCCGCCATCACCTGGCGCGCAACCTCCAGGACGGGCGCTTCACCAGTCGCCAGGATGTCTCCGTCCTCCACCGGATCGATCGGTTCGCGCAGATCTCGCGCTCGGGTGATCGCGCTGAAGCGCCCGGCATTGCGGAAGACGCGCCCGCCTGGATGCATGCGACCAGCACCCGTGAAAACTGCCTCGGGCAGGACTGCGAACAGTTCGAACAGTGCTTCGTCGTGCATGCAAGGCGACGCGCACTCGCAGCCGATGTGGTCGTCATCAACCATCACCTCTTCTGCGCCGATCTGGCCTTGCGCGATGGCGGTGTGTCCGAGCTTCTGCCGAGAACCGACCTGCTCGTCTTCGACGAGGCTCACCAACTCCCTGAAACAGCCACCACGTTCTTCGGAGAGGCCGTTTCGACACGCCAGTTCGTCGATTTTTCGCGCGACCTGACTCGGACCGGGCTGGCCGACGCGCGCGACGCAGGCGACTGGCTGGCTCTGGCCGATCGAATCGAGCAGCGCTTGCGTGAACTTCGCCTGGCGGCCGGTCAACCGCGCCGGATCGACGAAGGCGATCTCGCCGCAAAGCGGTTCGCCCCGTTGCTGGCGGCATGGCAGGCGCTGGCCGATGCGATGACCGAACCGGTGAACCTGTTGACGGCGCAGGCGGAGCGCAGTCGTGATATCGAGCGTCTTGCCGTGCGCGGCAGCGCGCTCGTGCGATCCGTGACCGCCTGGATCATGCACGGGTCGTCGTCGAACGATGCTGCCGGGCACGTCGATACGGACGTCGATGCGGGCATGTCGCCGGTCATCGAGGCGAGTGGCGATGATCGCCCGATCGCCAGCGATGAAAAGGCGGGATCCGACACGATTGCCGACGCCGTCACGGACCGCGTTGCAGACCCCGTTGCGGACTCGGTTGCAGACCCAAAACCTGCGCCAGCCAGCGGCGCGGGCACTGCTGCGGACACCACGTCAGGCGACGTCGGACACGAAGAGCATGGTGACGACGGCGAAGATGATGACGATGCAGGAGCCGTCTACTGGATCGACATCGGGCGCCAGGGTGTGAGCCTGCACAAGACGCCGCTGACCGTCACTCGACCGTTTCGCCGTCAACGCGCGGAACAGCGTGCGGCCTGGATACTGACCTCCGCGACACTCGCGGTCGGTGCTCGGTTCGATCTTTTCCAGTCGATGCTCGGTCTCGACGACGCGAGGTGCGAGCAACACGACAGTCCGTTCGATTTCGCGCGCCAGGCGCTGCTCTATGTGCCGGCCGGCCTGCCGGAGCCGCGGCATCCCGATTTTCCGGTCGGCCTGGTCGATGCGATCGAGCCGCTGATTCGCGCGAATCGGGGCCGCGCGTTCGTGTTGTGCACGAGTCTGCGCATGGTCGATACCGTTGCGGCAAGACTTGCGGAACGCCTCGATGATTCGTTCACGCTTCTCGTCCAGGGTACCGATTCTCGCGAAGTCCTTCTGCAGCGCTTTCGCGAGGTTGCCAGTCCCGTGCTCGTCGGCAGCGCCAGTTTCTGGGAAGGCGTCGACGTCGTTGGCGCGCAGCTGTCGCTGGTCGTCATCGACAAGCTGCCTTTCGCGCCACCCGACGATCCGATCGTTGCGGCGCGCGCGCGCGCTCTCAAGGTCCAGGGCCGCGACCCGTTTCGCGAGTTGCACCTGCCATACGCCGCGATGGCACTCAAGCAGGGCGCGGGACGCTTGATTCGTTCGGAATCCGATCGCGGCCTGCTGGTGATCGGGGATGTCCGGCTTGCCGACAAGAACTACGGCCGCCAGCTGCTCAAGAGCATGCCGCCGTTTCCGCGGACGCGAGATGCGTCGGTTGCGATGGCCTTTCTCGAGGGGCAATAGCCGGGGCGAATGTCGGGTTGCGACGCGGCACCGGATCTGTCCGGCCGCCCGGCGTTTCAACGTCGAATCTTTCCGGCCGACGGCGCCCTCAGCGCCAGATCTGCCACCAGCGGGTCGTGTCCGACACGAGTCCACGCTCGCGCAACGTCGACTCGGGGAAATTCTGGGCCAGCACCCGATCCGCACCTTGCTGCAGATCGTGCAACCCGAGGGCTTCATACGAACGCATCATGATGTAGAGCGCTTCTTCCACCGCCGGCACCTGCGGATACTGCCTGACGACTTCCTGAGCGCGATTGGCCGCTGCGACGAAAGCACCCCGGTGATAGTAGTAGCGGGCCACACTCACTTCGCCGGCGGCCATCGAGTTGACCAGATACTGCATGCGCTGGCGTGATTCGGGCGCGTACTTGGAGTCGGGATAGCGCACGACGACTGTCTTGAACGAGTCGAACGACTCGCGCGCAGCCTGCAGGTCACGCTCGGAAAGGTCCTGCGAACCGAGCCGGGCCATCAGGTTGTTGCGCTCGTTGAAGTTGACCAGGCCTTTCAGGTAGTAGACGTAGTCGAGCGCCACATGATTCGGGTAGAGCTTGATGAAGCGGTCGAGCGCGGCCAGCGCCATGCCGCGCTCCGAGTCCTTGTAGTTCGCCCACGCCGAATCGAGGTTTGCCTGCTGTGCGAGCTTGCCGAACGGATAACGTGCTTCCAGTTTCTGCAGGTACTTGAGGCCGTCCGCGTATCGTCCATCGTCGAAGTCGTCCTGTGCAGCGGCATAGAGCTGCTCGGCCGTCCATCCCTCGGTAGGATCGGGCTCCTTGGTCGATGCGCAGCCCAGCAGCAAGGCGACGAACAGCACGACGAGCGATGAACGCAGGCGCATGGGATGTTGCAACCGGAATGACATGGATGAGGACCGTCTGTTATCTGCCGACGCCCTTATTATAGGATTCCGATGAATACTGGCCCGAAGGGCGTCGATGAATGCCCCTGAAGCAATTCCGGTGATGGATCCCCTGGTCATTGAAATCGACGCTGCCGAGGGTGTCGGTGAACGACTCGACCGTTTCCTTGCGAGCCGGCTGCCCGAATTTTCCCGATCCCGGATCCAGCGTTGGATCGAACTGGGGGCGGTGAGCTGTGAGCAGCGCGCGATTGCGGCAAAGACTCGCCTGAACGGCAGGGAGATCCTGCTGGTCGAACCGCAACCGCGCGAGGCGGACACGGCTTTCGTCGCAGAACCGGTCGACTTCGATGTCGTGGCGCTTGGCCCGGGTCATATCGTCGTCGACAAGCGGGCGGGTCTGGTCGTGCATCCGGGGTCGGGCAACTGGCACGGTACCCTGATGAACGGTTTACTCCATCGTTATCCCGCGCTGGCGACTTTGCCACGTGCGGGAATCGTTCATCGACTCGACAAGGAGACCAGTGGCCTGCTGATCGTGGCGACCGACGAAGCCGCCCGGGATGCGTTGATCGGACAGCTGGCCGACCGATCGCTGTCTCGTCGTTACCTCGCCCTCTGTGAAGGCCGCCTGCAATCGCCCCGTTCATTCGACGGCGCGATCGGCCGCGACCCCGGCAACCGTTTGCGGATGGCTGTTCGCGACGACGGCAAACCGGCATTGACTCATTTGCTGCCGCTCGCCTCGGGCACGCTTGCTGGTACGCCGGTCAGCCTGGTCGAGTGCCGGCTCGAAACGGGCCGTACGCATCAGATCCGGGTGCACTTGAGTCATGCCGGCCATCCACTCCTCGGCGATGAAACCTACGGGGGGCAACGCAGGCATGCACCGCGACAGATGTTGCATGCCTGGCGACTCGCACTGGCCCGTCCATTGCATGGTCTCGAAGGTCACTGGGTTTCGCAGCCGCCCGTCGATTTCCTGGCGTCGCTCGAGGCGGCCGGCATGGCGCTTCCGGCACTGCCGGACTGATTCGCATGCGACCGGAATTCATCACTGCCGAGTGGGGTGTTCCTGATCGATTCAACGCGTTGGTGACCACGCGAAGCGGTGGCGCCAGCCGAGGACGATTCGGCGACCTGTCCACCGAAAACGGCTTCAATCTCGGCGACCATGTCGGCGACGATCCGGCAGCGGTTGCCAGCAACCGCCGGGCACTCGCTGACTGTCTGCCATCCCTGCCGGTCTGGCTCGAGCAGGTCCATCGCACCGACGTCC
>JBGSTN010001054.1:0-2292 GCA_041736455.1 Burkholderiaceae bacterium
CAACGGGTCGCCCCGCTGCGAGCCGCACAATTGCTGACCGATCGATCGAACGTCCTCGACGTCGCGGCAGCGTTGCTGCCGATCGGCCAGCCCGGATCGATGCTCAGTCGGCTTTCTTCATGAAGTCTCCCTCGGTCGACCAGCGGCCCTCGCGAATCAGCGCCAATCGCACCTGGTTGTTGCCCAGTCGCCGCTCGGGGGTCCAGCTGAGTTCCGGATTGCCCAGGTAGCTGCGCGGGTAGACCATCCGATCCATCGTCCTGATGAAACTGTCGGTCGTCAGATCGGGGCCGACCTGCTCGACGGCCTTCAGGAAGACGTCGACGATCATGAAGCCGGTCACGCTCCACAGGTCGGCGTCTTCATTGAAGCGGGCCTTGTACTCGTCCATCCATTCGTTGAGCAGCTTCGGATTGGCCGGGTCGTCGCGATAGGGCGTGGGCGTTTCGTGCACCGCCCAGAGTCCCTCGACTGCCGCGCCGCCGGCCTTGGCGACGGCCGGCATGTAAGCGGCCTGGCTGCCGAAGAACACGCCGGAATAACCCAGCTTTCGTGCGGTCGCCATGGCGCCGATGGTCTCGCGCACGATGGTACCCAGCACGATCAGATCGCATTCGGCGCTCTTCAGCTTCTGCATCTGCGACGCGAATTCGGTTGCACCACGCTTGTAGCTCGTCTTCTCGGCCAGTTTCATGCCGACCGAATCGAGCGCCGTTTCGGTGCCGCGCAGCACTTCGAGGCCGTATTCGTCATCCTGGTACAGGATGCCGACCTTCTTGTAGTTGCCGCGGCGCAGCATCTCGAGCAGGCCCAGCTCGGTACTGGTCGTATAGGGCGTTGCGAGCGCGTACTTGTGCTTGTCGAACGGTTCGAAATTTCCCCGGTGCGAGGTGATCGGCATGAAACTGATCACGCCCTGCTTCAGCAGCAAAGGCATCGTCGACAGCGACACCACGCTGCCCAGCGTACCCAGCAGCGCGAATGCCTTGTCGCCGGTGACAAGTTTCTGGGCCGCCAGCACGCCCTTCTTCGGATCGTAGCCGGAGTCTTCGACCAGCAGCTTGATCTTGCGGCCATGGATGCCGCCAGCCGCATTCGCGCGCTCGACGCGCATGATCATGCCGTTCTGGATCGGCTTGCCGAGCGAGACGATCGGGCCGGACAGATCCTGGATCGTGCCGATGACGAGCTCTTTCGCACTGACCCCCTGGGTCGCCGAAGCGGCATGCGGGAACAGGCCAAGGGCGGCTGCTGCGCCGACCGCACTGCCCGCCTGCAGGAATTCGCGTCTTTGAGTCATGGATGTCTCCTGATGATTTGAATATCGAGACCGGCAATGGTTGGCTAGGGTCGCGTGAAGTCGACTCGCCTGGCCGGCCAGAGAAGGGACGACACTAGCTGTACATCGATTCGATGAGGGGCTTGTATTTCTCGTTGACGAGTTTGCGCTTGAGCTTCATGGTCGCGGTCAGTTCTTCGTCCTCCGGGGTGAGTTGCTGCTCGATCAGGCGGAACTTCTTGATCTGCTCGACGCGGGCGAATCTGTCGTTGACTCGGTCGACCTCCGCCTGCACCAGCGCCTGTACCTGCGACGCGCGGCAAAGACTCGCAAAATTGGAGAACGGTACGGACTGTTCCTGCGCGAAGCGTTCGACGTTCTCGTGATCGATCATCACCAGGCAGGTGAGATAGGCACGCCGATCGCCGATCACGACCGCGTCGGTGATGTAGGGCGAGAACTTGAGTTCGTTCTCGATCTCGCTGGGCGTGATGTTCTTGCCGCCTGCCGTGATGATGATGTCCTTCATCCGGTCGGTGATCCGGAAGAATCCGTCGTCGTCGACCTCGCCGACGTCACCGGTGCGAAACCAGCCGTCGTCGGTGAACGACTCGGCGGTCTTGTCGGGCAGGTTCAGATAGCCATCGAACACGTTGGGCCCCTTGATCTGGATTTCGCCTTCGTCACCGATTCGCATCTGGAGATAAGGCTGCGCGCGCCCGATGGTACCCAGCTTGATCGCGCCGGGCAGGTTGATCGATCCGGCCGCAGTGGTTTCCGTCATGCCCCAGCCTTCGTACATCGGCACGCCGAGCGCCAGATACCAGCGGATCAGTTCTGGTGAAATCGGCGCAGCGCCCGTGATCGACCAGCGGACCTTGTCGACGCCGATCGCCCGGCGGATGTTGTCCAGCACGAGGAATCTCGCCAGCCGATAGAGCAGGCGCGTCGACCAGCCGACCCGTGTGCCGGCCAACTGCGCATCGGCGACGCGATGACCGATGCCCAGCGCC
>JBGSTN010001058.1:0-5170 GCA_041736455.1 Burkholderiaceae bacterium
GGCCGTCACGGGCTGGGCGCGATGGCCGGCGCCGCCCCGCCCGATGCCGAAATACTCGAAGCCCGCGGCCTGCATCTGCGCGGGATCGAACAGATTGCGGCCATCGAAGATCAGCGGTTGCCGCAGTGTCGCACGCATCCGGTCGAAGTCGGGCGACCGGAATGCCTTCCATTCTGTCACCACGACCAGCGCATCGGCGTCGGTCAGGCAGTCGACCGGCGTGTCTGCGAAGACGATACCCGATTGCTCGCCGTAGAGACGCCGCGCCTCGTTCATCGCAACTGGATCGTGCGCTGTGATCCGTGCACCGCGTCGCAGCAGTTCGTCGATGACGATGCGGCTCGGCGCCTCGCGCATGTCGTCGGTGTCGGGCTTGAAGGCCAGCCCCCACAAGGCGAACCGCAGACCACCGAGGTCGCTACCGAAGCGCTCGACGATGCGATCGACCAGCACTTGCTTCTGGCGCTCGTTCGCACGCTCGACGGCATTGAGCAGATGCATCGGCTCGTCGACGCCCGCCGCACTATGGAGCAACGCTTTCACGTCCTTCGGGAAGCACGAACCCCCATAGCCGCAGCCTGCATACAGGAACTGATGACCGATGCGCGAATCGGATCCCATGCCGCGCCGTACCTGTTCGACATCGGCGCCCAGCTTCCCGGCCAGCAGCGCGATCTCGTTCATGAAGCTGATGCGGGTGGCGAGCATCGCGTTGGCCGCGTACTTGGTGAGTTCGGCGGAACGGATATCCATGATCACCAGCTTGTCGCGCGTACGCTGGAACGGCGCATAGAGCGCTTCCATCAGGTGTACGGCACGGTCGTCACTGGCGCCGACGACGATGCGCTCCGGTCGCATGAAGTCCTCGACCGCCGCTCCCTCCTTGAGGAACTCCGGGTTGCTCACGACACTGAAGGGCACGCGCACACCCCGTTCGGCGAGCATCCCGGCGATTGCGCCGTGGACCGCGTCGGCCGTGCCGACCGGCACCGTGCTCTTGTCGACGACGAGCTTGTAGTCGTTCATGTGCCGGCCGATGCTGCGCGCGGCCTCGAGCACGTATTTCATGTCGGCAGCGCCGTCTTCATCGGGTGGCGTGCCGACCGCGATGAACTGGATCGTGCCGAAGCGAACGCTCTCCGCGAGATCGGCCGTGAAACGCAGGCGCTGCTCGGCCACGTTGCGATCGACGATCTCCTGAAGGCCCGGCTCGTGGATCGGCAGTTCGCCGCGATTCAACCGCGCTATCCGGCCTTCGTCACGGTCGACGCACAACACATCGTTGCCCATCGCAGCGAAACATGCGCCGGTTACCAGGCCGACGTACCCCGCCCCCACCACTGTCAGTTTCATTGTCGCTCCAATCCGATCGTTGCCTATGCGGGGTGGTAGGTAGTGCCCGTTGCACCGAGACGTCGAACCACCCTGCTCTGTGTGAACAGAGCAGGCAGACGACGGTTTGATACATCGGCGTCGAAATCAATCACTGATCTTCTCGAGCACTTCGTTCAACACGCGATCCGAATCGAAGTGGCGTTCGGCAAGCGCACGCGCCGCACGACAGTGACGGCCGTAGTCGGCGTTGATCGCATCGACACCGGCCGCCGCGTCGTCGAGAGTGCTGAAGGTCAGCAGACCCTCGCCAACCGGCAGATGGTTCTCGATACCGGTCGACTGCACCAGCACCGGCCTGCCACTGGCCAGGTAGAGCGCGCTGCGGTCGCTGAACCATCCGGTGTTGAACTCGACATAGCGGTTGTGCGCGACGCTGAACTCGGCTCGCGAACGAGCGATGTAGCCGCGATAGTCGTCGACGTTGCACAGCAATGCCGGATCCGACAGCGCCCAGCCACGACGTTCGAACATCCGTCGGTCGTCGCCGTCGTCATCGGATTCGATGCGCAGCGCGATCTCGAACGACTGGTCGCATGCCGAAGGCAACGACAGGAAGCGAAACCAGTTGTCGGCCTTCTGGCCCGACTCGACGCCTTGCCAGGCCATTGTCGCGCGACCTTTCCACGTCGAGATCGTCGAGAATCTGTCCGCGGGAGAATGGCTCGCGTCCGGCCACATCGGCAGAAACACCGGTCGCGGCATCGGCAGCCACTGCAGGCCATTGGTGGCGATGGGGCAATCCGGCGCGCCGATGTTCAGTCCGAGCGTGAAGTGATGGTCGTACTCGTGCAGCGGATCGCGACCTTCGGCTCGCTGGTGAAAGAGCGTCTGCGTACTGCCCGGGTTGCCGTCGAAGTAGGCGCGCCGACGTGGGGGCTCGAAGATCGCGGCGAGCTTGTGGATCTGGCCGCTGCGGGCGATCAGCAGATCGGCGTGCCGTGCGGCGTCTCGCGCCTCGCCGAATGTCATGCCGTGAGTCGCGTCCCCCTGCCCATGCACCAGGCAGCATCGCGGCCAAAGGCCATAGCGTCGTGCGACCGCCTCGAAATGCGCCCTGCCGGTCCATGCGTCGAACGACACCGGCTGCCCGCGTTCGTCGATGCAGCGACCGCGGCCGACCTGCTCGATCAGCGTGACCTCATGACCCAGTCGCTTCCAGCCGATGGCATAAGCGAGCGCGTGGTCGACATGACCCGCGGTGGTGTTGGCGATCTTGACCGTGCAGATGATGCGCATGATTGATTCGCCTCAGTCCGTCGTTGGCAGGTGCGACTCGATGAAGCGCAACCAGTCGGCCACCCTGACACGCCAGGCGAATTCGTCCTCGACAAGCCGTCGGCTGTTGGCGCCCAGCGTCGCGACCATTGCACGATCGCGTTCGAGCCTCGTCACGACTTCCTTGAAATGCGCCAGATCACGCCGCACGAGAAAGCCGTTGTGACCCGGGCGAATCAGGTCCTCGCTACCCCCGACACGGGTGGACAACACGCCGCGACCGCAGGATGCCGCCTCGAGGACGCTTTGCGAGAAGCCCTCGGAGGCCGACGCACAGACATAGAGATCGATCCGGTTGTAGAGCGCCGGCATGTGTTCGCGAGCCACCTGGTCCTTGCCCCTCGCGCCGAGCACCTCGATCCGGACATTGGGCAAGTCGCCCAGGGGTTCGATGAATTCGCTGTACCCCTTCAGGTGATCGTGCTTGGCGACTTCCTTGCTGCCGCAGAATCCCAGCACCAGCGGCACGTGGGGATTCGCGAGAACCGGGTGCGTGACGTCGAACAACTCGGTATCGACGCCGTTCTCGGTCAAGGTGAGGTTGTCGAGCCCGGCGCGCCGGAAGATCTCGTGCAGGCGACGACTCACGGCGTTGACCCCGCGCAGCGCCTGCAGCTTCCGGATCATCGCGGGCGGCGGCACCGGCGAGAAGTCGGGTGTCGACCGGTAGTCGTCCCACGAACGATGCGAGTGGATGCCGGTGATGATCTTGCGATGATCGATGAACGGCATACGGTCGGCGAACGGCAGTCGATCGGCAGGTGACCGCGCCTTCTGCTTGGCGAACACGTCGGTCCACCCGAGCGGAAAGATCAGATCGAATCGATCGTGTTCGCGCGCGATGAATGACGCATCGTCGCCGGCCGCGGCGATGTCGAGCGCCAGGTCGGGATTGTCGTTGAAACGAACCAGGCCCTTGGCGATCGTCTCGTAGGACCAGCCCGGTTTGTCGATGATGACGAGGACTCTGCCCCTGGCGCGTTTCACTGGCATGCGTTTCAACCGTCGATGGTGACTTGTTCGAGCGTCTTGCAGCGATAGCCGCGCTCGGCGACGAGCTCGAAGAGCCTGGCCAGGCGATCCAGCATCGCGTCGCAATCGGCTTCGGTCGTGCAATAGGGGCTCATTCCTGCGACGAGCTCCACGTTGTGGAACATGCAGCACAGCACGGTCGGCGAGGTGTGACGCTCATACCAGTCGATCACCTGCGTGCATTGCGCCAGGTCGGAGAAGCGCGGCGTCGGACGCAGCCATTGCAGCGCCGGCGTGATCGATACCGGCACTTCGATCAGTCGCGAGTCGCCCGGCTGGCAGATGTCGAGTTTCGACGGGTGATAGGGTGTGAGGCTCCCCGGTTTCGAGAAGTCGGCGATGTCATGCCAGTTGCGGAATGGCGTGACACTCGTGTCGTGCGTATAGCCCAGTCGCTCCAGGCAGTCGATGGTCCAGCCGCGCGCCCCGAAACGGCCGGCACGGAACGATCGCGGGCGACGACCGAACAGTTCGGTGAATCGATCGGTCAGCCGGTCCAGTTTCGCGAACTCGAGCGACTCGTCGTAGGCGCATTGCATGTCGGCCGGGTCGCAGCCGCTGAAGTCGGGGCCCGGATAACGCGCCGCCGGTCCGATGTATTCGCCATGCAGATGGGCGCCCAGTTCACAGTGATCCCGGTCGAGGTCGTCGAGACGATCGACCGACGACCGATCGACCAGCACGGCCGGGCTGATCAGATAGGTCGGCAACACGCCGTGGCGTTCGCAGAGTGTCTGCAGGCGCGTGATGCCGACATGCACCCCTTCATAGGTCGCCGGGTTCGATGTGCGCCACTTCCTGCCCGCATCGATTTCGACGTCGATGGTCAGCACGAAGGTCTTCGGTGCGGATGCGGGTTCGATGGCCGAGCGATCGTTCGAAGACATGGTCCGGGATCCGTTCGACAAGGGGGTTCCGGTTCCGTTCATTGAAATGATCCGTGGCGAGTCATGTTCGGCATGTTCAGAAATTCATCGCGAATTCGATCTCGAAGCTCGTCGCCGGGTCACGATGGTCTTCGTCGAACGCCGATCCCGGCCAGAACCTCGCGAGGACGAAGCGCAGTTCTGCGTGTCGCCATTCGCGAATGGCATAGACCAGATCGAGTTCCCGGCCGATGTCCCGGCTCTCGCCGGCGGGGTCTTCGGAAATGCGCGCGCCGACCAGGCGCGATGACGCGGTGTTCTGTCGATAGCTGTGCAGCAGCACCTCGATCGAACTTCTGTCCATCACCCGGATTCCGAACGCCGCGCTGAGAATGCGCAGGTTCGACAGGTCGGGCGACAGCAACTCTCCGTAGTAGCGCAGACGCTTCACGCCACCAACGCGACCCTTGTTCTCGTGGAGACCGGTCTGGCGAAAGTTGTCGTCGACCGATCCGTCATCCTGGCCCCCTGATCCGTTGGCCCAGTCGAGACTGAACGTGGGCCGGCGGTCGCCGGGCAGGCGCCATCGCGCGCCGACGTCC
>JBGSTN010001075.1:0-5562 GCA_041736455.1 Burkholderiaceae bacterium
CGCAAAGCGCCGCGGACCGGCGCCGATCGCCGCCAGGCGTCGATACCACTGGGCCTCGCCGGACGAGGCTCACGCCCACCTCGCCGCCAAGAAATTCGCGCGACGCTGGGCTCCCGGCGTGCTGCAGGACTTCATCGAACATGGTCTGACACCCACGACGCCGGAATCGGCCGAGGGGTCCGGGGTGGCGTTGCTGATCGCGCGCGAGGTCGAACGCGACATCTACGCGACGCTCCCGGCGCGCCGGACATTCGCGGCCTATCGATCATTGTGCCGCGCCGGGATTCCGGTCTTCATGGTCGCCGGGACATTCTCGCGGGAAACAAGGATGGCGGGCTTCGCGCAGAATCGCCGTCACTTCGCCGAACGATGGCGCGAATTGCCGACCGGACACCTCGTGCCGATGGAAGACCCATACAACTGCGCGGTCACGGTGCTGCGCTGCGTGCGTGAGCGCTGATCGCGCGCTGCCCGTGACGGTGGTCGGCGGCTACCTCGGCGCCGGCAAGACCACATTGATCAATCGTCTGCTGCGCCACCGGGACGCCATGCGCCTGGCCGTGCTCGTCAACGACTTCGGCGATATCGACATCGACGGCGACCTGATCGAATCGGCCGATGACCAGGTGATGCGCCTGGCCGGTGGTTGTGTGTGCTGTTCGATCGGCAGCGATCTTGTGGTCGCCTTGAGCGAGCTCGCGCGGCGATCCGACAGGTTCGATCATGTGCTGCTGGAAACCAGCGGGGTCGCGATGCCCGGCGTCGTGGCCGCCACCGTCACCCTTGCACCAGGCGTGTGCCGCGCCGGCGTCATCGTGCTCGTCGACGCCTTGAATGGCGAACGCGGGCTCGACGATCCCTACTTCGCCGATACCCATTCGCGGCAGATTGCCGCAGCGGACCTGTTGCTGATCAGCAAGACCGATCTTGTCAGCCAAGACACCTTGGCTCGACTGCGCACGCGACTGGACGGCATCGCACCGGGTGTCGCGCAGACCGATGCCGGCGATTCGTTGTCGACTTCGATGCTGCTCGGTCCCGACCTCGCCCGAGCAGCAGCATTCGCTGACAACGACGAAGGTTTCATTGCGGACCCGCGGAGAGAACGTCACTTCAAACCGCTGGTCGGCCGAACCGATGGTTTCCTGAGCCAGACGTTCAAGGCGCTCGGGCCGGTCGACGTCATTGCGCTGCAGCGCACCCTGAGTGCACCAGACTCCAACGTGCTGCGTGCCAAAGGCGTGATCGGCAGTCCGGACGGGGCGCTTTGGCTGGTGCAGACCGTTGGCGAGAGCACCAGCGTCAGTCCCTTCCATGGAGATCGCACCAATATCATCGGTCGGCTGGTCGTGATCAGCAGCGGACGCGCGCCGCCCGGGCCTGCATTGGTGACTGGATTGGCAGCACTCGGCCTGCAACGCTAGTCGATCCCGGCGGCGCATCGCGCCTTTCAGGCGCACCAACCGGTTACCCGCACCGGGAGGCCTCGATTTCCCCGTCACCGACTCGCGTGACCCGCCTAAGAACCGCCGAAGAACCTCCTGCGCATGATCAGCCGCCTGCGTCAATTCACTTTCCGAATGGCGGCCATTGAGCAGCGATCGTCCGGACGTGGCTACGATGAGGTCAGGAACCGTGTCGAGGCAGGGCACCCGGCGCCCTGCGCCCGACCCGTCGCCAGCCCGATCGGTCGACACGTTCATGTGACGCGACAACATCAACAACTACCGGAGGTCACCGATGCGAGTTCCAATCTTCACCAGGCCGCACAACGCCGTGTTCGCGGCAATCCTGGCAATCGTGGCCGGCCCGGCTTCGGCACAAGGGCTTGACGCGACCATCGACAGGTTCTTCAACGACTACCTGGGCTGGTTCGCGACGCTGATCTTCACGTCGGTGCCCGTGGGCGAAGCGAGCTTTCCGTTGATCGCCGGTTGGCTGCTGCTGGCCGCGCTGGTGTTCACCCTCTATTTCGGGTTCATCCAGATCCGCCGGATCAAGCTGGCGATCGACATCGTCAGTGGCCGGTATTCGAATCCGTTCAGCAAGGATAAGGGCGAGATATCTCACTTCCAGGCCTTGGCGACGGCACTGTCGGGTACGGTCGGCCTCGGCAACATCGCCGGCGTCGGTGCCGCGTTGGCGATCGGCGGACCGGGCGCGACATTCTGGATGATCATCGTCGGTCTGCTCGGCATGGCCTCGAAGTTCACCGAGTGCACACTCGGCGTGAAGTACCGGACGATCCTCCCATCCGGCACCGTTTCCGGAGGACCGATGTACTACCTGAGTCGCGGCATGGCCGAGCGCGGCTACGGTGGTCTGGGTCGTTTCCTGGCCGTCGGATTCGCGATCATGACGATCCTGGGGGCTCTGGGCGGCGGCAACATGTTCCAGGGAAACCAGGCCAATGCGATGCTCGTGCAGACGTTCGGTCTGCCCGACGGCTACGGCTGGGTGACCGGGCTGATCCTCGCGGCGTTCGTATTTTCAGTGATCGTCGGCGGCATGCCCGCCATCGCTTCGGTCACCTCACGCCTCGTGCCCGTCATGGCATTGCTCTACATTGCCATGTCTCTGACGGTGATCTTCCTGAATCTGGACAAGGTCGGGCCCGCGTTCAATGCCATCATCGATGGCGCCTTCACGGGCGCAGGCGTGGCCGGTGGTTTTCTCGGGGCCTTGATACAAGGACTGAAGCGCGCCACCTTCTCGAATGAAGCGGGCGTGGGCTCGGCTGCCATCGCGCATTCGGCAGTCAAGACCAATGAGCCGGTGACTGAAGGGCTGGTATCACTGCTCGAGCCCTTCATCGATACGGTCATCATCTGCACGATGACGGCGATCGTGATCACCATCGCCGGTCTCAACGTGGGTCCGTACTCGACAGCCAATCCCCTCACCGGCGTGGCACTGACGGCAGCGTCGTTCCAGTCGACCTTCGACTGGTTCCGATATCCGCTGGCGCTGGCGGTCCTGATGTTCGCGGTCTCGACGATGATCTCCTGGTCGTACTACGGGCTCAAGGCATGGACCTATCTGTTCGGTGAAGGCAAGGTCAACGAACTGGTCTACAAGCTGATGTTCTGTTGCTTCGTGGTGGTCGGCGCTTCGATCGGTTTCAGTGCCGTGATCGACTTCTCGGATGCGGCGATCTTCGCGATGAGCATCTTCAACATCATTGGGCTGTACTTCCTGATGCCGATCGTCAAGACGGAATTGGCGAAGTTCCTGGCCAAGGTCGATTCCGGGGAATTTCGTCGCTACCCGCGCGGACACCGGCATTCGGCCGAACCGGTTGGCGCGGCGGAGTAAACTCGCTGGCTAAATGCTGCGCGACGCCGTCGGAGCTCGCGCGCCCCCCGGAGACAGAACCGATGAATGCCCCCCTACGCGGCGATCGCATGCAGATGACACTGACCGACCGGTACGAAGTACCGGAAGGCTGGCTTTACATGACCGGCATGCAGGCGCTGGTCCGGTTGCCCATTCAGCAGCGCTTGCGCGACGCCGCCGCCGGCCTCGAGACCGGTGGTTATATCTCGGGCTACCGCGGTTCGCCGATGGGTCGCTACGACATCGAACTCTGGGCCGCCGAGAAGTACCTGAGGCAGCACAACATCGTCTTTCGCGCGGCGGTCAACGAGGATCTCGCAGCCACTGCCCTGTGGGGATCGCAGTATGTCGGCGTCTTCCCCGGCGCAAGAGTCGATGGCGTGTTCGGCATCTGGTACGGCAAGGGACCGGGCGTCGATCGTTCCGGCGACCCTTTCCGACACGCCAATCAGGCAGGCAGCGGCAAGGCCGGCGGCGTTCTCGCGATCGCGGGTGACGATCACGGCGCGAAGTCGTCGACGGTGGCCAATTACTCCGACCTGAACTTCGTGGCCGCCGGCATTCCGGTGCTCTATCCCGCCAATGCACAGGAATTGCTCGACCTTGGCCTGCACGGCATCGCGATGAGTCGCTATTCGGGATGCTGGACGGGCATGAAGGTCGTGACGGATGTGGTCGAAGGGGGTGGCTCGGTGTATGTCGCTGCCGATTCGCCCCTGATCGTGCTGCCGCCGCACCCGTCGGAACCCGTCGGCGGCTTCAACAGCCGACCGATCGACATGCCGCTGCCTCAGGAAGAGCGTCTCTATCACCACAAGCATCGCGCGGTCCTTGCCTACGCGCGTGTCAACGGTTTGAATCGCGTCACCGTCGATGCTGCCGATGCGCGGATCGGACTCGTCGCCGCGGGCAAGGCATGGCAGGATCTGCAACAGGCGCTTGCCGCTCTCGGCCTGACCGGATCGGGGGCAGCCGACGCGAAGCTGAGAATCCTGAAGGTCGGCATGGTCTGGCCGCTCGATCCGGAAATCGTGCGCGAGTTCGCGAGAGATCTCGATGCGATCGTCATCATCGAGGAAAAGCGCCCGCTGCTGGAGGACCAGATTCGCGCCGTTCTCTACGGCACGGCCAAGCCCCCCGCCCTCTATGGCAAACACGCCCAGGGCACTGTTTTCGACGCCACCCTGGCCGCTCGCCTGTTCCCGAATGCCGGCGAGATCACACCCGGTCTCATCGCGTCCGTCCTCAATGAGGTGCTGCGCCGCCATCTCGCGCTCGACATCGCACGGCGCGATGGCATCACGCTCGCGCCCGTCGCCGATTTCTCGCCGATGCCGGCAATCATTCAGACGAAGCGGGCGGATGCGGCACCGATGGCGCACACCATCGTGCCCGTGCGTGCGCCGACATTCTGCTCGGGCTGCCCGCATGCCCGATCGACCAAGGTTCCCGATGGCAGCCGCGCGCTGGCAGGCATCGGCTGCCACTCGACGGCGATTCTGCAGGATCCCGTGAAGACGACCACCTGGTCGCACATGGGTGGCGAAGGCGTCATGTGGCTGGGCCAGCAGCCCTTCACCAAGGAGGCGCACGTATTCGCCAATCTCGGCGACGGCACGCTCTTTCACTCGGGTTTCCTGGCGGTGCGCCAGGCCGTCGCCGCGCATGTGCCGATGACCTACAAGCTCCTCTACAACGGCTTCGTGTCGATGACAGGCGGACAGAGCGTCGACGGCGAGATGAGCGTATCGAGCGTGCTCGCCCAGTTCGCGGCCGAAGGGGTGAAGAAGATGGCGGTCGTGACCGACGATCCCGACAAATACCAGGGGGTGAAGCTGCCGGACGGCGTCCCCGTCCATCACCGCAGCGAACTGGAAGCCGTGCAACTCGAATTCCGCGAGTACCGTGACGTCTCCGTCATCGTCTACGACCAGCCCTGTGCCACCGAACGGCGGCGCCTGCGCAAGCGTGGCAAGTGGGAAGACCCGAACCTCTACACGTTCATCAATTCGGCCGTCTGCGAAGGCTGCGGCGATTGTGGAACGGTCTCGAATTGCCTGTCGGTCGAACCGCTCGAAACCGAGATGGGTCGCAAGCGCCGGATCAACCAGTCGTCCTGCAACAAGGATTTCACCTGTGCCGAAGGCTTCTGTCCCAGTTTCGTCAAGGTTGCCGGCGCGCAACTGCGCGGCCGGCGCAAACCCGCCGATGACCGCGCAGGCAACG
>JBGSTN010000921.1:0-1543 GCA_041736455.1 Burkholderiaceae bacterium
CGGCGATGCGTGCCAGCCCGCGCATCGTCGCGGGTGACCAGGGCGCGGGATCGCGCGCAGGCGCAAAGCCGTCGAGGTAGACGGTATCGACACGCGCACTGATAAGCGGCAGGCAATGCTGGACCATGCCGAAGACGAGCGTCAGATCGACGTCATGACCGAAGCGGATCCGGTGCATGCCGGGTGTCGCCTGCGGCCACGCATCGATCAGCCGCTCGATCTCGTGCCGTTCGAATCCAAGAGCGAGAAGTCCCGCCCGCATCGCGCTGGCGGACAGTGGAAAGCCTTCGATGCCGACATAGCCGAGTCGGGCCCGATCCGGATGTTCGCAGCCACGCCAGACCGACAGCGTCTCCAGGAAGTTCACGCCGAGGCCGAATCCGATTTCGAGAATCGTATGAGTAGTGCCGCCGGCTTGGCCGCCGTTTCGATCCCATCGATCGGGCAGATCGTTGCCGGCAACGAACACATGACGCGCTTCGGCCCTTGCACCAAAGCGGCTCTTGTAGACGTCACCATGCAACGGACTGAAGGGATGCCCGCCTGCGTCGAATGCCAGTTCGCCTGCAATCAGCGGTCTATCGGAATTTGCCCCAGGCATCGTTTGCGTTGCGATCCGATCGGCGTGCTCGAATATCGTCAGGTGAATCCGTGTCGGCCAGTAGACAATCTGTCACCTTGCGAATCGATGTTCCGGTGGCCCGGTAGTGTCTTGCAGCCGAATGTATGTTACGGTCGAATCGAACGGCGGGCGCAATGAGTGATGGGCGTCCGATTCTTTTCGTCATCCCCTCTACCGTTCCATGAATCGAGTCCTTGCCATTTTCTCGCTGCTGGTGCTGGCGCTGTTGTCATTGCTCGTGTTTCTCGTCGCAAGACCACAGGCCGCTCCCGATGCCATGCGCCCGGTGCTCTCCTGGCTGGATCAGATGGGCACCGCCAGCAACAGCACACGCCCGCCATCCGAAAGGTCGGGTCTGATCGAACGGCCTGCGATGACAGCCAACGTCGCCACGTCGACCCGGCCATCGAGCGTCGATGCATCCGATCGCGTCGTGCCTGTCGACGTGAGCGATGGGCGCAGCCGGATTGCTGCCGTCGTGGCCGACGAGCCCACTCGTATCGCGCAAGCGGGTCCGGTGCTCCAGAGTGCCGCAGTGCAGGACACTGCATCGCGTTCGACGAGCGGGTCATCGGCTATGACTGCCGGGTCGTCGTCGATCCCCGGAGAGTCACCCACTCGCCCGGGCGGCGCCAACACGCTGGCAGGTTCCAATCCGCTCGCGGGGGCTTCAGCCGCTCTGGCCGACTCGCTCACGCGAACGCCAGCCACGAGAGACGATTCACGGACGACCGGAGCCCGTTCGTCCCGTTACGACAAGCCCGACCCGGGCCCATCACGCCCGGCGCATGAGACAGGCAATGGCCGGTCCGGTGAGGATGCTTCTGGTGCATCGTCGCCGATCGATATCGGAGCGGCGGGCGAAACGTCAGCGGTTGGCCGGGCACGTATTGCGATCGCAGACCAGGCGATGCTGCTGCC
>JBGSTN010000078.1:0-5056 GCA_041736455.1 Burkholderiaceae bacterium
GCCGCGCGTGATGCGGGCGCTGACGTTCCGATGGGTGACGCGGCACTGGCGCGCTTTCATGCCGCGCTGGCTGCCGATCTCGGCGACTTCGACGATTCGGCGCTGTATCGAGTGTATCGGCGCGAGTAACACGACATCGCGTCTTCGATCGGGTCGGTTGTACGGCCGACTGGTGGCATGCGAAGCGCGAACGTCGACTTAACATATGGACGTCTCGTTGTTTACCAATCGCCGGATCCGATGACTGAGTCGAACCTGCATCAAGCCTCGCCCGCGCAACCGGGATCCGGGCGTTTCGCGCGGTCGACCGGCATCGCGAGTCCTGACCTTGGCGAATCCGAAGACCGTAGGCGGGGTGTCGAGGAGACGACATCGCCAGGCCTGATCCCGAAGACGCTGAGTGCCGGACGAGTCGCGGTTCACCTGTCCGCAATCATCCTGGCGCTGGTTGCGATGGGAATCTTCGCCCAGTTCGCGCGCTGGCGCTACGGTGTCGATCCGGACCACAGGATCATCAAGCTGGTCGATCTCGAAGGCGAAAAGAACCTGCCCGCGCTCTTTTCAGGCCTGCAACTGCTGTTGGCTGCGGCAGTCGCCTGGTTGGTGAAACAATTCGAAACTCAAGGCCGGATCGCACGCGATTGGGCGATTCTGGCGGTCGGCATGCTGACAATGGCATTCGACGAAGTGTTCGGATTCCACGAAAGACTCATCGAGCCCATGCAACGCATGCTCGGCGGCGGCAATCTCGGCGCGCTGACCTACGCATGGGTGGTGCCGGCAATGGGCATGGTGGTGTTGATCGCCGTCTATTTCGTTCGTTTCCTGGCGGCACTGCCACGCTTCGTCGCTTCCCTGATGATCCTGTCGGGCGCGGTTTTCCTAGGCGGCGCGATCGGCTTCGAGATGCTGGGCGGCTGGTACTGGGCGAACTACGGATATTCGCCGACCCAGTCCGCGATAGTCATCGCCGAGGAAATCCTCGAGTACGTCGGCGTGTGCCTGTTCATCTATGCGGCGTTGCGCTACCAGGCGATGATCGCGATGCCGGTTCGTCTGACGTTCGATCGCTGAATACATCGCTGGACGAAGGCGGCATGGTGTCGTTATCCGCGGGATGTCGTTCCGGCGAGGCCGAAACGAAAGGATGACATCGCCGCGAAAGCACTTCGGCTGGCTACATGTTCGGATAGTTCGGCCCGCCCCCGCCCTCGGGCACGACCCAGACGATGTTCTGCATCGGATCCTTGATGTCGCAGGTCTTGCAGTGCACGCAATTCGACGCGTTGATCTGAAGACGATCGGCACCCGAACCGACGTCTTTCACGTATTCGTAGACGCCTGCCGGGCAATAGCGCGCTTCAGGCCCGGCAAACGTCGGCAGGTTGTGCTGGACCGGTACCGACGGATCCTTGAGCGTCAGGTGAGCAGGCTGATTCTCCTCGTGATTCGTGTTCGATATGAATACCGACGACAGCTTGTCGAAGCTGATCCTGCCATCGGGCTTGGGATAGTTGATCGGCGTGCATTGCGCGGCAGGCAGCAGGCATGCGTGATCGGGCTTGGTCGAATGCCAGGTGAAGGGCGCTTTGCCGCGCAGCACCAGTTGATCGAGTCCGACCAGGAACGTGCCTGCGTACAGGCCCTTCGACATCATCGGCTTGAAGTTTCTCGCGCGGTGAAGTTCCTCGTACAACCACGACTTCTCGAAGGCCTGCGGGTAGTCGGTCAATTCATCGTGCGAGCGTTCGCCGCCGAGGGCGGAAAACGCCGCCTCCGCAGCCAGCATGCCGGTCTTGATCGCCGCATGGCTGCCCTTGATGCGTGATGCATTCAGGAAGCCCGCTTCGCAGCCGATCAGTGCGCCGCCTGGAAAAACGAGTTTCGGCAGACAATTCAGGCCACCCGACGTGATTGCACGCGACCCATAGGCGATTCGCTTGCCCCCCTCGAGGAATTCGCGGATCGCCGGGTGGGTCTTGAAGCGCTGGAACTCGTCGAACGGCGACAGGTAGGGATTCGCGTAGTTCAAGCCCACGACGTAGCCGACAGCGACCTGGTTGTCTTCCTGGTGATAGAGAAACGAGCCGCCGTAGGTGTCGTTGGGCAGGGGCCAGCCGGCCGTATGAATCACGAGTCCGGCCTTGTGCCTGGCCGGATCGATTTCCCAGAGTTCCTTAAGGCCGATCGCATAGGATTGCGGATCACGGCCGGCGTCGAGCTTGAACCGCGCGATCAATTGCTTGCCCAGATGGCCTCGACTGCCCTCGGCGAAAAACGTGTACTTCGCATGCAGATCGATGCCGGGCTGAAAGGCTTCCGTGGGCTCGCCATCCTTGCCGACCCCCATGTTTCCCGTCGCGACACCCCTGACCGCTCCTTGCTCGGTGTAAAGCACTTCGGCCGCAGCGAAGCCCGGATACACCTCGACGCCGAGTGCTTCGGCCTGTTCGCCCAGCCATCGGACGACCTTGCCAAGGCTGGCCACGTAGTTGCCATGATTCCGGAAGCAGGCCGGCAGGACGAAGTTGGGCACGGCCCGCGAACCGCGCTCGGTGAGAAAGAGGAATCGGTCTTCCGATACAGGTGTGAGAAGCGGTGCGCCGATTGCCTGCCAGTCGGGAAACAGCTCGCTGATCGCACGGGGATCGATCACGGCGCCGGACAATGTGTGGGCGCCGATCTCCGAGCCCTTCTCGATGACGCAGACGCCGAGTTCCCGATCCTGAGCGGCGGCCAGTTGCTTGAGACGAATGGCCGCAGCAAGGCCGGCCGGGCCGCCGCCGACGATCAGTACGTCAAAATCCATCGCTTCACGTTCGACTTGCATCGGGACTCCGGGCGTCTTGTGGTTTCATCATGCATTGTCGCGGATTCGCTGCGCAGCGCGCAAACGAAGCGAAACCGCTAATATCGGGCGTCGCACCCATCCAGGAGATTCTCGTGGCAACCCGCTTCGACTTGACAGGCAAGACTGCTTTCGTCACCGGGGCGTCCAGCGGCCTCGGCACACGTTTCGCGCGCGTGCTGGCCGAGAATGGAGCCCATGTCGTTCTCGCGTCGCGGCGAGAAGACCGGCTGAAGGAGTTGCGCGCCGAGATCGAGGCGGCCGGCGGAAGCGCCAGTGTCGTGCCACTCGACGTCACGTCGGTCGATTCGATCAATGCGGCCGTCCTGCAGGCCGAGGAAACGGTCGGTGCCATCGACATCCTGGTGAACAACAGCGGCGTCAGTGCCACCAGTCGCCTCATCGACGTCAGGCCGGAAGACTACGATTTCATCTTCAACACCAATACGCGCGGTGTGTTCTTCGTCGCACAGGCGGTCGCGCGCCGCATGCTGATGCGTGCGAAGGACCAGCCCGAGCGTCATGCGCGAATCGTCAACATCGCCTCGATGGCAGGTCTCAAGGTGCTGTCGCAGATCGGCGTCTACTGTGCCAGCAAGGCTGCCGTCGTGCACATGACCAAAGCCATGGCGCTCGAGTGGGGGCGTTACGGCATCAATGTCAATGCGATCTGTCCCGGCTACATACGAACCGAGATCAACGATCGTCACTGGGAAACCGATGCCGGACAGCGTCTGATCCAGATGCTGCCGCGCAAGCGTCTCGGTTCACCGGAAGATCTCGACGGCCTGCTGTTGCTGCTCAGTTCGGATCAGTCGCATTTCATCAACGGCGCGATCATCGCTGCGGATGATGGATTCGGTGTCTGAAGACACCGGTGACGGGACGACACGAGCTGCCATCGCGCCAGCAAGGTCTCGCGACGACGTGATGGTCGCGCCGGAATTCGACATCACCGCCGTACCCGACGGATTTCACGATGATCCGTATCCGGTCTATGCGGCGTTGCGAACGACGGCGCCGCGCCATCGTCTGCCTCGGGGCGGCATCTTCCTGACACGTTACGACGATGTGGTCGCCTGTTACCGTGACGCCAACGCGAGTTCCGACAAGAAGATCGAGTTCGCACCGAAGTACGGCGACTCGCCGCTATTCGAGCACCACACGACGAGTCTCGTGTTCAACGACCCCCCGCTGCATGGCCGTGTCCGTCGCCTGATCATGGGGGTCGTCAACCAGCGCGCGATCGCCCGGATGACGCCGGGGCTCACGGCGCTCGTCGATCGCCTGCTCGATGCGATGGCCGAGCGCCGGCGTGTCGATGTCGTCGCCGATTTTGCTGCGGCGATTCCCATCGACGTCATAGGCAATCTGCTAGCGGTGCCACTGGCCGACCGCGCGCCACTGCGCAACTGGTCGCTCGCCATCCTCGGTGCGCTGGAGCCGCGGCCCGATCAGCAGGCACTCGACTGGGGCAATCGGTCGGTCGTCGAGTTCGCTGCGTTCCTGCGCGAACTGATTGCCGATCGTCGTCGTCACCCCCTCGATGCCGACGAAGACATGCTGACCCGATTGATCGTCGGCGAGTCGGCCGACGGCGAGCGTTTGACCGAGCATGAGCTGATCCACCAGTGCATATTCCTGCTCAATGCCGGTCATGAAACGACCGCCAATCTGATCGGCAACGGAATCTGGTTGTTGATGCGCCACCCCGATCAACAACTGCGCCTGCGTCGAGACCCTTCGCTGATCAACCACGCGATCGAGGAGATGCTCCGCTTCGAGGGCCCGATCCAGCTCAACAACCGGCGCTTGATCGATGACGGCACGATCGGCGGTGAATCGTTCGCGGCAGGGACTCTCGTTACCCTCTGCATCGGCGCCGCCAACCGCGATCCGGCCGAATTCGCCGAGCCCGACCGCTTCGACGTTTCGCGCAAGCCCAATCGACACATCGCCTTCGGGCATTCCGATCATGCCTGCGTGGGCATGAATGTCGCGAGGGCCGAGGGTCGCATCGCGATCGGTCGACTGCTCGATCGTTTCAGCCAGCTCGAACCCGACGGGCCCGCGGTTCGCGACCGGCGCGTGCGTTTCAGAGGTTTTCGTTCCCTGCCGTTGCGGGTTGCGGTCAAATAGTTGCCTGATGGAGTATTCGATGAACAACTTCTCCGAGACCCAATCGGTTCGCAAGCGGGTCGAGCCGAC
>JBGSTN010000115.1:0-1987 GCA_041736455.1 Burkholderiaceae bacterium
GGCCGTCATCAGCGACACGACGGCGACGGGCCCCACCGCCAACACGCGGCTGCTGCCGAATACCGCATAGATCAGCAGCGGCGCGACGCTCGCATACAGGCCGACCTCGGCGGGCAGACCCGCGAGCATCGCGTAGGCGAGGCTCTGCGGGATCAACATGATCGTGACGATCAGCGCCGCCAGCCCATCGCTCACCAGTGTCTCGCGATCGTATCGCCGACCCCAATCGAGCACCGGCAGTGCGGGCAACAGACGACGCCAGGTCGGAAGATCCATCAGTGGTCGACCCACTGCGGCGGGCGATGTCCGTTCGTGGTCGCTGCGGTCGTTCGATCGATCAAAGGACGTCCAATGGAATCTTGATGTAGCGCGTGCCGTTGGATTCGGGTTCTGGCAACTCGCCGGCACGCATGTTCACCTGAACCGACGGCAGGATCAAGGTGGGCATGCCGAGCGTTGCATCGCGGGTTCGACGCATCGCGACGAACTCCTCCTCGCTGATGCCGTTGCGGACATGCACGTTCTTCGCGCGCTGTTCGGCCACGGTGGTGATGAACTGCACGTCACGACCACCGGGCTGATAGTCGTGGCACAGGTAGAGGCGGGTGTCGGGCGGCAGGCTGAGGACGCGATTGATCGAACGGAACAGCGTGCGCGCGTCACCGCCGGGAAAATCGCAGCGTGCCGTGCCGTAGTCGGGCATGAACAGCGTGTCACCGACGAACGCCGACGTCTGATCGGGCTCGTGAACCAGGTAGGTCAGGCAGGCGGGCGTATGACCGGGCGTGTGCATGGTCTGCGCCCGCAGGTCGCCGATCATGAACGTTTCGCCGTCAGCGAAGAGATGATCGAATTGGCTCCCGTCGCGGCGAAAGTCCTGGCCGACATTGAACAGCTTGCCGAACACCTCTTGAACCGTCGTGATGCGCTCGCCGATTCCGATCCTGCCGCCGACGACCGACCTGAGATACGACGCCGCAGAAAGATGATCGGCATGGACATGGGTTTCAAGGATCCAGCTCACCTTGGCGTCGAGTTCGCGCACTCGGGAGACCAGTTTGTCGGCACTGCCGTGCGAGATCCGTCCCGACTTCGCGTCGAAATCGAGAACGCAGTCGATCAGCGCGCATTGCATCGTGCCGGTATCCAGCGCGATGTAACTGATGGTCCAGGTCGCAGGGTCGAAATACCCCTCGACCTGCAGCGCGTTGCGGGTGCTCATGAGAAATCTCCGGTTGAATCGGGCGGTGGCATCCGACGGGACGACTGCGTACCGGCGCGTGGCGGAAGACGCCGGGCGCATGGCCTGCCCTCGGCCATGTCGCCCTTGCAGACAAGACCTGTGCCATTGCGCTGCAGTATTGTAGGCACACCGACAAGTCTCTGAATCACAAAGCGTTTATGATCGTCATCTGCTTTCCGCCACAGTTCTGGATGCGTTGCCGCATCGACGTTGGCAGCGATCGGTGGCAGATGCACGCCATTGTTTGGCAGCGTTGGCAGCACAGGGCACAATGAGAGCAACCCAGAGAGACGATGCCTGCTGATACGCCTGACCCGGTTCCCATGGACGCCGTTGCGCTTCGCTCGGCGCCGCAGGTCCAGGCATTGATCTCGTACCTTCAGCACGAGGCCCAGCCGACGATCGTGCTCGACCCGGACTACAACATTCTTGCGGCCAATACCGCCTATCAGCGGCAGTTCGGCGCCGTGGACACGTCCTGCATCGGGCACAAGTGCTTCCGCGTTTCGCATCGCTACGAAGCGCCCTGCGACCAGGCCGGCGAACACTGCCCGATGAAGAAGGCGACGGAAACCAAGGGTCCGGATCGTGTGCTTCACATCCACTACACGCCACGCGGGCCCGAGCATGTCGATGTCGAGCTGCGGCCGATCCTGGACGCCGGGCACAACGTGGTGGCCTTCGTCGAACGTCTGACCACCGTGCGCAGCGCATCGGCCAGGGCGAGCGGCGACGGTCTGGTCG
>JBGSTN010000142.1:0-1593 GCA_041736455.1 Burkholderiaceae bacterium
CCGGGCAAGCGCTGGTGGAGCGGTCGCTTCCGGGTTCGAATCGCGTGCGCCGCCTGTATCCGGCTCGACGCCATCGGATCCGACGACCGGCAACGTGGCGAGATCGACGAGGCCGTGCTGACTCGTGAAGCTCAGGCTCGAGCCGATCGATTGCTGCTGCGAAAAGCCACTGATCAGATGATCGAGTGTGTCATGGACGGTGACCTTGCCTGCCTGAACGATGGCCAGTCGACGCTGCGAGCCGAACCACGCGTAGCGCACGTCATTCTGGCTTCCAAGGCTGTCGGGGTCGCCGAGCGCGGCGGGCCACCATCCCGATGATTGGCCGGGTGACGGGGGAATGAACAGGCTATGCGCCGAGGCGGATGCTCCGCCGGAACGGTAACCGGAATCCATCGTCGCCTGTCCCTGAACCTGGGCCTCGCGTGCAGTCGGGTCCGCGCCGTGATACCCGAAGTCGTTGCGTGTTGACGGACCCTGGCGTTGCGACTGAAGACTGCCGGTCCGGCCGAGCCCGGGCTGCTCGGCCAACAATCTGGAAAGATCGTTGCACAAAGCGTCGATGCGGCTCTTGAGGTGATTGTCGAACAGGTTCGAGATCATGATCATCCCGCCGCGCATCCACTGGCCGCTGCCGGCAAAGTCCGGATGATCGAATTGCGCCATTCCGCCCTGACCGTCGATCAGGGCCCCGAGCATGTTCAGCACGGCATCGACACTGAACCCGTGCTGGCGAGCAATGGTTTCGACGACTTGCCGGCCATCGGCGGAAAGTTGCAGCATCTGGGGCGCCTGCTCGTGATTTCGAACTGAAGAACGAAGCGTCGAGTATAGGCCGATGCAGCAGAAGAAGATTCGGCAACCGGTCTTCGCGTTGCCACGGAAACCGGTTGCCGATCAGTCGATGACGACTGGCAGTCGACGAACAGCAGGCGTCAGTAGTCGCTGGCTCGCCCGCCGATCAGCGACTTCGGCCGCCCCAACATGCCGGCCACGACTGCCGCGATGAGACCGAGCAGTGATGCGACGAAGGCACCGAACGCAGCCTGTGAGACGCCACTGGCGGCCGCATCGGCGGCTTCGAGGCTGCGGTTCTTCGCTTCGACGACGGTCTGTTCGGCACGAGCCAGCCCGTCATTGACGCTCGCCACGAGCTGGTCGTAAGACGCCTGCGCGTCCTCGGCCGAGATACCGAAGCGGCGTTCGATCTCTCCCAGGGCCTGATCACGATTCGCGTCGGAAAGCAGTCCGTTCGGCGCACGCAAGGTGTTTCTCAACTCTTCGAAATGCGCCTCCACCTGCGTCGGTTCCGAAATGGTCTTGCGCGCTGCCTGCTCCAATGCGTTCTGTGCGTCCGTGCGTTCCTGAGCACTGAAAACGCTGTCGGTCATAGCGCGCACTTCATTCGTGAATCGCTCCTGAGTGAATCCGCGTTCGCGGAGGGGTTCACGCACCGCTTCGGGCAGATCGTCGATCGTCAGCTGAGAAAGGGACAATTGCGGCAGGTCGATGTCGTCGGGAACCGCCGCGCGGCCGGCACTGACCAGCGCCGAACTGGCTGACGACAGCATCGAAGCGCCGCCGCTGACGGCC
>JBGSTN010000154.1:0-4912 GCA_041736455.1 Burkholderiaceae bacterium
GGCGACGCTCGCTGGTCGCGCCAGCCGCCGGCTTGATGGAATTCAGTCGCATCTAATCAACTCCTGGGTCAACCGACCCGAACCAGATAGGAAACCTTGGTGATCATGCCGCGCACGCACGGCGTGTCTTCGAGTTCACGGGTCTGATGCAGTTTCTTGAGCCCGAGGCCCAGCACCGTATCGCGATGCGACCGACGGGTTCCGATCGGGCTGCGCACCAACGTGACCTTGACGGTTTTGTTGCTCATGCGAGGATCTCCTCGATCGACTTGCCGCGCTTCGCGGCGATTTCCGCGGGCGTGTTCATCTTGCGCAGGGCATCGAGCGTGGCGCGAACCATGTTGTACGGATTGCTCGAACCATGGCTCTTGGCGACGATGTTGTTGACGCCCAGCACCTCGAACACCGCGCGCATCGGACCGCCGGCAATGATGCCCGTGCCGTCCGGAGCCGGCGCGACCATCACGGTCGAAGCACCGTGGCGCCCGATCACCGTATGGTGGACCGTGCCGCTCTTGAGGCTGACCTTGAACATCTTCCGGCGCGCTTCATCCATGGCTTTCTGCACCGCAACCGGGACTTCGCGGGACTTGCCCTTGCCCATGCCGATGCCGCCATCGCCGTCGCCGACGACCGCCAGTGCCGCAAAGCCGAGAATGCGCCCGCCCTTGACGACCTTCGTGACACGGTTGACCGCGATCATCTTCTCGCGCAGACCGTCTTCACTGCCTTCGTTGCCGACTCTTGCCTGAATCTTTGCCATAGGTGTCTACTCGTCCCAGCTTAAAACTTCAGACCCGCTTCGCGGGCGGCGTCGGCCAGAGCCTTGACGCGCCCGTGATAGCGATATCCGGATCGATCGAATGCCACCGCGTCGATGCCGGCCTTGAGGGCCTTTTCGGCCAGTCGCTTGCCCACCAGCACCGCCGCGTCGGCGTTGCCACCCTTGCCTGAAATCTGGCTCTTGACTTCGCTCTCGACAGTCGATGCGGTGACGAGGACGACTGCGCCCTGCGCATCCGTGATCGACGCGTAGATATTCGAGTTCGAGCGAAACACGACCAGGCGCTTGGCGCCGAGTTCGCGGATCTTGTGGCGAGTCTGCCGCGACCGACGCAGTCGGCGGAAATTCTGATTGTTCATTTCTTCTTCGTTTCCTTCAGCAGGACTTGCTCGTCGGCATAACGCACACCCTTGCCCTTGTAAGGCTCCGGCGGACGGTAGGCGCGCACTTCGGCGGCAACCTGCCCGACCCGTTGCTTGTCGGAACCCTTGATCAGGATCTCCGTCTGCGTGGGCGTTTCGACCTTCACACCGTCGGGGATCTTGTGCACGACCGGGTGCGAGAACCCGAGTTGCAGGTTGAGACTCTGGCCCTGTGCCTGGGCGCGATATCCGACGCCAACGAGCGTGAGCTTCTTCTCGAACCCCTTGGTGACACCATGGACCATGTTGGCGATCAGCGCTCGATAGGTACCGGACATCGCCGACGACGCCTTCGACTCCTCGGCCGCGCCGACGGTCAAGCTCGTCTCGTCGCGTTCGATCGTCACCAGCGGGCTGATCATCTGCGTCAGCGTACCCAACGAACCTTTCACCGAAAGGCTTTCGCTGGACAGGTTGACCTCGACTCCTTTCGGGATCGATACCGGCATGCGGGCAATTCTGGACATGCTCTCGATCTCCTTAAGCGACGTAACCGAGGACTTCGCCACCGACGCCGGACGCACGTGCATGACGGTCGGTCATTACGCCCTTGGACGTACTGACGATGGCAACGCCCAGGCCGTTCATGACGCGCGGCAGATCGTCACGGGCCTTGTAGACACGCAGACCGGGCTTGGAAACACGAACGATGCGTTCGATGACCGGGGAGCCGGCGTAGTACTTCAACTGCACTGACAGGGTCGCGTGGGCGCCGTCTCGGGTCACCTCGAAGCCGTCGATGTAGCCTTCATCCTGAAGCACCTTCGCGATAGCGACTTTCAGCTTCGAGGAGGGCATGACAACCGATTGCTTGTCCACAGCCTGCGCATTGCGGATGCGGGTGAACATATCGGCGATGGGATCGCTCATACTCATATGAAATATTCCTACCAGCTCGCCTTGATCACACCCGGCACCTCGCCGGCCATCGCAGCCTGCCGCAACTTGTGGCGGGCCAGTCCGAATTTGCTGTAAGTGCCGCGCGACCGGCCGGTGATCTCGCACCGGTTGCGCAGCCGCGTCGGGTTGGCGTTGCGAGGCAGCGCCTGGATCTTGAGGCGGGCCTGATAACGTTCTTCCTCGCTGCGCGACTGATCATCGACGATCGCCTGCAGCGCGGCCCGTTTTGCCGCGTATTTCTTGACCAGTTTCGCCCGCTTCATGTCGCGGTTGATCAGTGCGAGTTTCGCCACGTTGCGGTCCTCAGTTACGGAAGGGAAAGCGAAACGCGGTCAACAGCGCCTTCGCCTGCTCATCGGTCTTCGCGCTGGTCGTGATGCTGATGTTCAGCCCGCGAACCGCATCGACCTTGTCGTACTCGATTTCCGGAAAGATGATCTGTTCGCGAACACCGAGGTTGAAATTGCCCCGGCCATCGAACGACTTTCCGGAAATGCCGCGAAAATCGCGCACACGCGGCAAGGCGATGGTGATCAGTCGATCGAGGAACTCGAACATCCGCTCTCCGCGCAGCGTCACCATGCAGCCGATCGGATAACCTTCGCGGATCTTGAAACCGGCGATCGCCTTGCGCGCCTTCGTGATGACGGCCTTCTGTCCTGCGATCTTGGTGAGATCACCGGCCGCGTTGTCGATGATCTTCTTGTCGGCAACGCCTTCGCCCACGCCCATGTTGAGCGTGACCTTCGTGAAGCGCGGCACTTCCATCACCGAACTGAAGCCGAACTGTTCCATCAGTTCAGGCACGACCTTTTCCCGGTACTGCTGTTGAAAGCGAGCTGCCATATCGTTATGCCTTGACCATTTCGCCGTTCGACTTGAAATATCGAACGCGCTTGCCATCTTCCAGCGTCTTGATGCCGACGCGATCACCCTTGCCCGTTGCCGGGTTGTAGAGCATGACGTTGGAACGGGCGATCGGCATGGTCTTGTCGACGATGCCACCCGCGACACCCTGCATCGGGTTGCCGCGCTGGTGCTTCTTGACGATGTTGATTCCTTCAACCAGCAGGCTGAAGTCATCGACACCCAAGACGGTCCCACGCTTGCCCTTGTCGCGACCGGCGATGACCATGACCTCGTCGCCTTTCCTGATTTTTTGCATGACAGTGTCGTCCTTACAGTACTTCTGGCGCCAGCGACACGATCTTCATGAACTTCTCGGTACGCAGTTCGCGCGTGACCGGTCCGAAGATACGCGTGCCGATGGGTTCCAGCTTGGCATTGAGCAGCACGGCCGCATTGCCATCGAAGCGAACCAACGAACCGTCACTGCGCCGCACGCCTTTCGCCGTACGCACCACGACCGCGTTGTAGATCTCGCCTTTCTTGACGCGCCCCCGAGGCTGCGCATCCTTCACGCTGACCTTGATCACGTCGCCTATGCTGGCATAGCGCCGCTTGGAGCCGCCCAGCACCTTGATACACATAACCAGGCGTGCGCCGGTGTTGTCGGCAACGCTCAGCGTCGATTGCATCTGAATCATGTTTTCACTCGTCCCAACTTGAGCCGTCGTCTTCGACCACCGGCGCAGGCCCGACAGCCGCAGTCTGGAGACTCGCTGTCCGGTTGCTCGGTCGGCGACCAGGGGGGATCGGGCTCTGTCGAGTCCAACCGGCTGATGCCCGACCGGGTTGCGCGAAGTATTCGATCGCGCCGGAGAAAATGACGGTCAGTCTTGGTCCCGCTAGGGGGTTAGACCACTGAAGCTCGCTGGATCGTTGCCCAAGGTTCGGAAGGTGACTTCTTTCAACCGTGCTCGCCGGACCGACTGGCCGAGGATTGAATTTGTCCGATGCAATGAAGCAGATTTCTAGCGAAGCCGATAATAGTAACTTGCCCTTCAAAAGCTGGCAAGCGGCGGCGCAGACAATGTTCGCGCCGCGCAGCTCAGATCTTGACGACTTCCTTCAGGAGCTTGGTGACGACCCAGCTCTTGCGTTTGGAGATCGGCCGGCATTCGGCGATCTCGACGGTATCGCCCTCGTTGTATTGCTCTTCAGCGTGTGCCAGGTACTTCTTCGACCGCACGATGAACTTGCGATACAGCGGATGGGCAATCTGCCGCTCGACCAGAACCGACACCGTCTTGGTCATCTTGTTGCTCACCACGCGACCTGTCAGAGTCCGGGTGTTCTTGGTGCTGGTTGCTTGCTGTTCAGTCATCACGCGCCCGCCTTCTCTCGGATCAGTGTCTTGACCCGCGCGACGTCGCGCCGGTTCCTGCGCAACTGCGAGCTGTTGTTGAGCTGTTGCGTGCCGTGCTGCATGCGCAGGGAAAAGCCGGCCTTGTACAGAGCGGAAAGCTCCGTGGCCAGTTCTTCGGCGCTGCGCGAGCGCATCTCTTTCAAATCCATATCCGACCCTGTCTGTTACAAGCCGTGCCGCGAGACGAATATCGTCTGCAGCGGGAGTTTCGCCGAAGCGAGGCGAAAGGCCTCGCGGGCCAATTGCTCGCTCACGCCGTCCATTTCATAGAGAACCTTGCCGGGCTGGATCTCGGCAACCCAGTACTCCGGGTTACCCTTGCCCTTGCCCATCCGCACCTCGAGAGGCTTCTTCGAGATCGGCTTGTCCGGAAAGATGCGGATCCAGATACGGCCACCCCGCTTGATGTGACGCGTCATGGCGCGACGTGCCGCTTCAATCTGGCGCGCAGTCAGTCGACCACGGCCGATCGCCTTCAGGCCGAACTCGCCAAAGCTGACCTTGTTGCCAACGGTCGCCACGCCCTTGTTGCGGCCC
>JBGSTN010000158.1:0-2991 GCA_041736455.1 Burkholderiaceae bacterium
GCTGACGTTGCAACCGCCGCCGCCCGGGACTGTCATACAACTGATCGCGCGAGACGGCAATGGGGTTTCCGAACCGCTGGGTTTCGAACTCGCCCAGGCACCGAGCCCGACCTCGACGGCCGCCCTTCAGACCGTGCCGGCCGTCACGGCACCTCCACCTTCGGCACCCAGTGTCGCGGCGGCGCTGCCGACGAGCCTGACGACATTCACCCAGCAGGATCAACGCGCCTTGAACGCCGCGCCGGCACGCGGCCCACGATTGTTCGTGCTGGCGATCGGCGTCAGCAATTTCCAGCGCGCCGAGTATCAACTCGGCCTTGCCGCGAAGGATTCCCGGGACTTCATCACGGCTGTCACGAACCAGCGCGGGCGCTATTACTCCGATGTGGTCTCCCGCTCGTTGACCGATGCGAATGCCACTCGCCCCAACATCATGAGCGCGCTGAACTGGCTGAGCCAGAATGTCGGCGCCAGCGATGTCGGCATGCTGTTCATGGCCGGACACGGCATCAATGCCCCCGATGGACAGTACTACTTCATGCCGTTCGAAGGGCGGCACGAACAGCTGGCGACCACGGGGGTTCCCGAAGCGGCCATCCGTGACACACTGGGCCGCATGCAGGGACGCGCCCTCTTCTTCGTGGACACCTGTTACGCCGGCAATGCGCTGGGCAACTTCCAGACGGCGAGTCGAGAACTGGCGCGATTGGCCAATGACCTGGCGGCGGCCGAGAACGGCGTGGTCGTCTTCGCGTCCAGTTCCGGGCGTCAGCTATCCGAAGAGAACGACGCCTGGGGTAACGGCGCATTCACGAAGGCCTTGATCGCCGGACTTTCCGGACAGGCCGACCTGTCCCGGACCGGCCGGATCACCTACAAGGGGCTGGACTTCTTCATCTCCGAGGAAGTGAGTCGACTGACCGAGGGTCGGCAGACTCCCGTCACCATCTCGCCGATCGGGGTGCCCGACTTCGCGATCGCGCGAATCTGAGTGCGGGTCGGGCACATCGGTCAGAAGTGGCCGAAATCGATCAGGTCGAGACGCCCGTCGCGTGACAGGATCCGGTCGGTCATCGTCACGCCGACGATGTTGCCCGCATTGTCGTGCCGGGTACAGGCAAAGCGGATGTCTGCGGTCACGGCCTGTTCGGTCCGGATCCGCAGGCAGACCCGGAAACCGTATTCATCCTCGGAATCCGTCGTCGGCAGCACCATCACCTGCCAGAGCTGGCTCTGATTGCGTTCGTCACGGCACGTCGTGCAACCCGCCAGTGGGTCCGGCGAGAACTGCCATTCGCCAAGAGGCACCACGTTCAATGCGATGTTGTCGCCGTCGGAGAATTGACGAGGCGAGCCGGTCACGGCGACCGAGCGCTGATTGGTCAGATCCTGCATCTCGGTGAACGATAGCGTCGTCGTTCCATTGGCCGACTGGTAACGACCGCCGGCGACCAGGGTCGGGCGTTGTATGTTGATCGAGTCCTCGCCGCCTGGGGACGCGATCGCGATCGAACTCTGATGGACGAGTGTCCCCTGGCCGGCGGATGCCTGCAGGCGGATACCCGCGGTGCTGCCGACGGGTCCGGTACTCGCCAGCGCTGACGGCGCAGATGCCATCGCCGCGGTTGCCGATTCGAACGCGGTACGCAATTGCCGGCCGGTGATGAAGCGGGCGTTGAACGTGCCGCCACTGCCGTTCGGGAACGACGTCGTCGTCCCCGAGATCGACCGCAGGCCGCGGGCTCCCGCGTCGTCGGTTTCCGTCCCGTTCACACCGAGGAAACGCAGACCGTCCACGCTGCACGCTTCACGAAACGTGCCGCGTCGCTCGTAGTCGAACTCGTCGGCGGAATTGAGTCGCCATACCGGGCCGGTCGTGGCTGTCAGATTGACCTTGCCGGGATCGGAAATGCCGCGACCGACACGCACGACATCGATGGTCTGGGCGGTCACGGTGCCTGGCGCTTCGACACCACAGGCATTGAATGGCTGCGGAACCTGGCCGATCTCGATCAGATCCTCGGTCCATTGATAGACGTTGCCCGACCCACAGGCGACGGCTTCGTTGCGTGCGATCCAGCAGATGCGCTCGGGCAACGCAACGGGCCGCACGGTATCGAGAGCGAAGCGGCGCGCGAACGAGCTCGAGCCGCGCGCGTCGATGAACGCCTGAGCCGTTTCGTGGGCCTGATCGGCGTTGATCCAGAACACCTGGCCATCGCTGTTCAGCGCATAGACGCCTGCGCGCGCCTCGGCGACCAGTTGTACCGTGCGTCCAGGCACCGCCATTTCCCGCCCGGCTGCGGCTGCACCTTCCAGCCATACCCGGACACGACCGTCACGCGACAGCCCGTACAGTCGGCGTGGCCCGCCATACGGTTGGACGACCGGCAGCGAGGGCGCGGGTCCGTATGATGCATCGAATGCAGGCGGGGCGAAACGATCGTAGACGACCCCCGCAAGCAGGAAAGGCGTCGCCAGGTCGGTCTGGGCAGGCGCACCCCAGCGCGCGGCGAACGAACCATTCTCCACGGCAGGGTGAACCGCGCGAAGCTTGCCGTTGGACAGCACCGCAATGAATGCCGGCGGGACACCGGCAGCATTGTCCTGGTAGACCCGTGCAACGGGACTGGGCGTGAACGTCGCAACGCGCTCCGAAGCGGCCAGGCCGACCGTCCTCGACTGGACGTTCTGCAGTACCTGCGTCAGCACATCGCCGTTTGCCGGCAGATCGAGCCCGTCAGGAGTCAGCGTTTCACGGCCGGTCACTTCATAGGTCTGCAGCGGATCGATGTAGACGAACTCACGTCGATTGCGGTTCAGTGCGACGACTTCCCCGCGCGAACCGACCTTCACCTCGACGAATTCGCCCGGGATCTGTATCGGCGCGATCTCGCGGGTGATGAAGCGCAGCTGGTCCCCGAACGCCGCGGTACTGCCGCGCTCGAGAGTCAGGCGCCCGGCCGCATCGAGCTTGACGGTCTGGCCCGC
>JBGSTN010000260.1:0-4074 GCA_041736455.1 Burkholderiaceae bacterium
GCGCAGATTGACGCCCATTTCGGCCGCGACGATGTGTGCGAGCGTCGTCTTGCCCAGGCCCGGCGGGCCGAACAGCAGCAGGTGATCGAGCGCCTCGGCGCGCCCGCGTGCCGCGGCGATGAAGATCTCCAATTGCTCGCACACCTTGGGTTGTCCGACATAGTCGGTGAGCGCGCGAGGCCGCAGCGCACGTTCGATCTGCTCTTCATTGGGCGAGTGACTGACCCCCGTGACGAGGCGCTCGCGGCCGAGCGGGATCGTTTCGAGGGGATCGTTTTCGATCATCGACTTACGTCACCAGGTTGAATGGAGCGGCGAGCTGCCACGAACGAACTGTTCGGGCGAACATTCATCGGGCGAGCAGCTTCAGGGCGCTGCGAATCCCGTCCGAAACACCGGCATCGGCAGGCAGTTTCTGGACCGCCGATTGCGCATCGCGTTCGCCGTAGCCAAGCGCCAGCAAGGCGTTCAGGATGTCGTCGGTTGCCGCCGGCGCCGGCCTTTCACCATTCGCCGGCATCGTCGGTTCGAGCTTGCCTTTCAACTCGAGCAGCAGTCGGTCAGCCGTCTTCTTGCCGATTCCCGGTACTCGCGTCAACCGCGCGCCGTCCTGCCTGGCGATCGCGACCGACAGTTCGTCGGCAGACAGTCCGGACAGGATCGCCAGCGCCATGCGCGCACCGACCCCGGTGATACGGATCAGTTGCCGAAAGGTGGCGCGCTCCGCCGCGGTCCGGAAGCCGAACAGCAGATGCGCATCTTCGCGCACGACGAGGTGGGTCAGCAGGGTGACGGTCGCTCCGTATTCGGGAAGTTCGTAGAAGGTGCTCATCGGCACGTCGACTTCATAGCCGACGCCACCCACGTCGATCAGGACCGTGGGCGGGCGTTTCTCGAGCAGCTTGCCATGCAGACGCGCGATCATCGGAAAGATTCGGGAAACAGGGCGGCAGGGTGGGTGGCCGGACTCGCCTTCGGGGCCGAGAGGCTGTCGAAATTCACAGTGCTAGCTTACACCAGTCGACCGCCACGCAGGCGCAGCGTGCTGCCCCCACGCGTCGCCCTGATCCTGCCCGCCAGCGCGCGGCTGTTCAGATGGCAGATCGCGCACGCCAGCGCATCGGCGGCATCGGCTGAGGGGCGCGCGGACAGGCGCAGAAGATGAGCAACCATGGTCTGGATCTGGACCTTGTCGGCGTGACCATGACCGGTGACCGCCTTCTTCAACTGCAAGGCGGTGTACTCGTGCACGGCGAGCCCGCCACAATGAAGCGCGGCCATCGCCGCGCCACGCGCCTGGCCAAGCAGCAGCGTCGATTGCGGATTGACGTTGACGAAGACCTTCTCGATCACTGCTTCACCCGGTCGATAGCGACCGATGATCTCGCTGACACCTTCGTAGATTGCGCCAAGGCGCGCGGCCAGCGTGCCATCGGGGGTACTGATCACGCCACTCGCAACGTAACCGAAGCCGTCGCTGCATCGCTCGACCACCCCGAACCCGGTACGCCGCAAGCCGGGGTCGATGCCCAGGATACGGTCAGTGCCGGAAATGCCGGACTCCGGTGAACACCATCGCGAGGCCTCGCTCGTTGGCGGCGGCGATGACCTCGGCATCCCGCATCGACCCGCCGGGTTGGATCACCGCGATCGCGCCAGCCTCCGCCACGACATCGAGGCCGTCGCGAAACGGGAAGAAAGCGTCCGATGCAACGACGCTGCCGGACAGCGTGAGCCCGGCGGCTTCGGCCTTGATCGCCGCGATTCGCGCTGAGTCGAGGCGGCTCATCTGCCCGGCCCCCACACCCACTGTCGCTCCGCCCCGGCAGAAGACGATCGCATTGGACTTCACGTACTTCGCCACCCGCCATGCGAACAGGAGGTCCTCGAGTTGCGCGGCATCCGGACGGCACTCGGTCACGACGCGCAGGTCGGCCAGCGCGATCCGATGATTGTCGGCGTCCTGGATCAGGAGGCCGGAACCCACGCGCTTGACGTCGCGCGCATTCTGGCCACGTTCGAACGCTGACGAAGCGGTCGGGTCGACATCGGCCAGCGGGATCCGCAACAAGCGGACATTCGGTTTGCCGGCGAAGATCGCCAGCGCCTCCGGTTCGAAGTCTGGCGCCATCAGTACTTCGACGAACTGTCCGGCGATGGCCTGCGCCGCCGCACCGTCGACCGGACGATTGCAGGCGATGATGCCGCCGAAGGCCGATGTCGGGTCGCAGGCAAAGGCGCGCCGGTAGGCGTCGAGCACCGTGGCTGCCATCGCGACGCCGCACGGGTTCGCGTGCTTGACGATCACGCAGGCCGTGGTCTCGAACGCCTTGACGCATTCCCAAGCCGCATCGGCGTCCGCAATGTTGTTGTAGCTGAGCGGCTTGCCCTGGACCGACTGGCCCATGACGATCGAGCCCGGCGCGGGGAAGAGGTCGCGGTACCAGGCCGCAGACTGATGCGGATTCTCGCCATAGCGCAGGTCCAGGATCTTCTCGAAGCGCCCGTAGCTGCGTTGCGAGAACGATTGATGCGAACCGTCGGGCAGTCCGCCGGCATCGAGCGAAAGGCCGCTGAGGTATTCACTGATCGCGCAGTCGTAATCGGCGATCCGCGCGAACGCTGCGATCGCGAGCGACAGGCGCAGTGCGTCGTCCAGCCCGCCTGCAGACTGCAATTGCGCAATCACCTCGGGATATTGCGCGCGATCGGTCAGCACGGCGACACCTCGCCAGTTCTTCGCGGCGGAGCGCACCATCGCCGGGCCGCCGATATCGATGTTCTCGATCGCGTCGTCGAGCGAGCAGCCGGGTCGGCAGATCGTCTGCTCGAACGGATACAGGTTGACCACCAGAAGGTCGATGGTCGCGATGTTGTGCGTCGTCAGCACCCTGAGGTGGTTCTTGTCGTCGCGGCGTGCCAGCAGCCCGCCGTGTATGGCCGGATGAAGCGTCTTCACGCGGCCATCCAGCATTTCGGGGAAACCCGTCGTCTCTGCCACGTCGGTCACCGGCAGCCCGGCATCGCGCAACAGCTTGGCGGTGCCGCCCGTCGACAGCAACTCGATGCCGCAAACATGAAATGATCTGGCCAGCTCGACCACACCGGTCTTGTCCGAGACGCTCAACAGCGCGCGCTTGACCGGCATGATCTGCCCACGCGCGGCGCCGTCATGCTGCGACGTGCGGGTTACTGGTTCGAGTCGATCGCTCACTGTGAACGAAGCATCTGGAGGATGCCGTGAACCTGCAACTTCTTGCGCAGGGTGTTGCGGTTGATGCCCAGCATCTCGCTGGCTCGAACCTGATTGTTGTCGGCATGGCGCATCACGACCTCGAGCATCGGACGTTCGACGGCCTCCATGACCATCTCATAGATGGGTTGTGGTTCCATGCCTTCGAGGTCACGAAAGTATCGTTCCAAACTGCGGGTCACTACTTCGTCGATGGATGGCGTTTTGCTCATGCAACGAGGCTCCTGGTCTGAGGCGGGATCGGATCGTTCGCTGCGATCCGTTGAGTAAGACGACCGAGACAGGCGAGCTGCTCATCGGCCGATTCGAGGGAATGGAAATGTGCCAGCACCGGGCGCAACGCGGGAAGTCCGGCCAGATACCAGCCCACATGCTTGCGTGCCGTCCGAACGCCGACGTGTTCACCGTGGAACGCGTAGTGATCGAGCAGGTGTTCGCGCAGCAAGGCGAGCACCTGCAGGGGACCGGGCGAGACAGAAAGCGTGCCGTCGACGAGGTAGTCGACGATCTGACGGAATATCCACGGGTTGCCCTGTGCCGCTCGCCCGATCATCACGGCGTCGGCCTGCGTCGCGGCAAGCACGGCCGCCGCCTTCTGCGGCGAATCGATATCGCCATTCGCGACGACGGGAATCCGGACCGCGGACTTCACGGCGGCAATCGTTTCGTACTCGGCATGGCCGTTGAAGGCACAGGCTCGCGTGCGACCATGGACGACGATCATGCTGATGCCCGCGGACTCCGCGGCGCGCGCCAGTGCCACCGCATTGCGCTGGTCGGGAGTCGTGCCGGTACGCATCTTGAGCGTGACCGGCACATCG
>JBGSTN010000289.1:0-4991 GCA_041736455.1 Burkholderiaceae bacterium
ATCAGCAGCAGCGGTCGCTCGGTGCCGGCCGATTGCCAGCCGGCCCAAGGGCGCTCCCGTTCGCAGAAGCGCAACGGATTGCCGAGCACCTCCATCAAAGCCGAGTAGAAGACCAGCGCCCGTTCGAAATCCGTGACGCCCAGGAAGATGTGCGAGAACATGGGTTCAGTCTCCGTCGTCCGGTCGCAGGTGCCGGTTGCGTCGCGTCGCCGAAGGCGTCAGCTTGAAGCGTCTGACGAACAGTCGCGTCAGATGTGCCTGATCCGCGAAGCCACAGCGCGGCGCTATCTCCTTCAATGAAAGTGCCGAATCCCTGACCAGCCCCATGGCGCGTTGCAGCCGTCGTTCGATGACGTACGCATGCGGCGCCAGACCCATGCTTCGCTTGAAGTGCCGGGCGAAACTGCAGGCACCTTGTCCGGCCTGCGATGCCATCTCGCCCAGTTCGAGGCGCTCGTCCAGATGCGCGTCGATGTACTCGACGACACGACGGCGCTGGGCCATCGTCAATTCCCCGCGCCGTGCGAACGGGATCATTCTCACGCTCGCGTATTGCCGCAGCAGCAGGATGATCAATTGTCGCGCCACCGACTCGGCATACAACGGACCACCCGGCGCATTGTCGCGCGCTTCGCGGGCGATGAAACTCATCAACGTCAGGATGTCCGGGTCGTCGGTGCGCAGGATGTCCCTCAACGACACGTCCTCGACAGTGCGCCCGGTGACCTCCTGCGCAACCTCCGATACCAGTTCGGGCGACAGATAGACATGCGCGACATCGAGGTCTTCCTGCCAGTGCCAGTGCGATCGCTGCGAACGGGTCAGCAGCGACACCGCTCCCGGCCCGCAGGTGGCGCGGCTCCACTTGCCATCGAAGCGTCGTTGCATCGGGGTCACGCCGACGCAATACGCGACCAGCAGGAAGTCGCGCATCGGTGGGATTTCGACATCCTGGCCACGATAGCGGTACGAACGCGTGGCCACACCTTTCCAACCGAGCGAGTCGGAACTGCCCAGGATCCTGCCAGGAACCCAGATGGGCAAATCCTGATGGTCAATGGGTTCGGCCATCGGAGAAACTCCTCGTTATCGGATGCCTGATGATCGATCCCCGATGATCGGCATGCCATGTTCGAAGTGTTCAAGTTTCTGCTGAGTTTGTTCAAGACCTGCGACCACGCCAGCCATTACCCTCGATCCAGGCGGTAGTGAAACTACACGGTTCCCGAATCGCTCGCAAGAGTTCGTCGCATGTTCGATCGCGGCAGCGGGAACATCCAGCCGATAACGACAGGAGACATGAACGCGATGGACAAGACACTCATCGAAACGGGGTCAAGCGCGGATACCTCGAGCGCCGAACCCGAGACGTCGCAACTCGACGCGCTGATCATCGGTGCCGGCGTTGCCGGGCTCTACCAGTTGCACCTTCTACGTGGGCAGGGACTCGCGGTCAAGGCCTGCGACAGCGCGTCGAACGTGGGCGGGACCTGGTACTGGAACCGTTATCCAGGCGCGAAATTCGATTCCGAATCCTACATATATCAGTACCTGTTCTCGGAGGATCTGTACAAGGGCTGGAGTTGGAGTTGTCGCTTTCCGGGTCAGCCCGAGATCGAGCGATGGATGAACTATGTCGCCGACAAACTCGATCTGCGCAAGGACATCCGGTTCGATACCTCGATCGTCAGCGCCCATTGGCAGGAAGACACCGGCCGATGGCGGGTCCGGACTGCCGCAGGCGAAACGATCGATACCCGGTTTCTCGTCACGTGTTGTGGCATGCTGTCCGCACCGATGAGCGATATTTTCCCGGGACAGGATACGTTCAAGGGGCGCATCTTCCATACCGCACGCTGGCCGCACGAGCCGGTCGATCTCGAGGGCAAGCGCGTCGGCGTCGTCGGCATCGGTGCAACCGGCATCCAGGTGATCCAGACCATCGCGAGCGAGGTCGGCCATCTGAAAGTCTTCGTTCGCACGCCCCAGTACGTGCTGCCGATGGTCAACACGCAGTACGGGCCTGCCGAGGTTGCCGCCTACAAGGACCGGTTCGACGAATTGCGCCGCACGCTGCCCAACACGTTCTCCGGCTTCGAGTACGACTTCGAGCACGTGTGGGTCGATGCGACGAGCGAGCAGCGCCGGCAGGTTCTCGAAGACGTCTACACCGATGGATCGCTGAAGCTCTGGCTGGCTTCATACGGCGAGATGTTTTTCGACGAGGCGGTCAACGAAGAGGTTTCGGCGTTCGTGCGCGAGAAGTTGCGCGAGCGCCTGAAGGACGAGAGGCTCTGCAAGCTGTTGATTCCGACCGACTATGGTTTCGGCACTCATCGCGTTCCGCTCGAATCGAATTATCTCGAGGCATATCTGAGACCGAACGTGGAGGCGATATCCGTCAAGGACGATCCGATCGACCGTGTGACGCCGGAGGGCATCAGGACCGCCAGCGGCCAGGTCCACGAACTCGATGTGATCATCCTTGCGACAGGCTTCGATGCCGGAACGGGCGCGCTGACCCGCATGGATATCCGGGGGCGCGGCGGACGATCACTGACCGACGACTGGGGGCGCGAGATCCGGACCACCATGGGATTGCAGGTGCACGGTTATCCGAACATGTTCACCACGGCGGTACCGCTGGCGCCTGCGGCAGCCCTCTGCAACATGACGACCTGTCTGCAGCAGCAGGCCGAATGGATCAGCGATTGCATACGCCATCTGCGCAAGCAGGGCGTCACCGTGATCGAGCCGACCGCCGACTTCGAGGCTCAGTGGGTCAGGCATCACGATGACACGGCAAACGCCACCCTGATCGCCAGGACGACATCGTGGTACCTCGGTTCGAACGTGCCCGGCAAGCCTCGCCGGGTGTTGTCCTATACCGGCGGGGTGGGTACCTACCGCAAAGCCTGCAATGACGTCGCCGCTAATGGCTATCAGGGATTCGCGATGACATAACCTTCGGGCAGGCTCGTCATCGATCGCAATGCCCGGAGGCCGGGCGCGGCGACCCGCCTCAGTGTGATGCAACGACCAACAACGGACGGAGACAACTGATGAACATGCAATTCGGAAAGGCTGCCGATGCGATCCTGAATCGCGTCGTCGATACCGGCGCGCGGGTGCCTGGCGTCGTCGCCATGGTGACCGATCGGGAGCGGAACGTCTATGAAGGGGCCGCCGGCAAGCGAGTGCTCGGCCAGGAATCGGGCATGACCGCCGACACCGCCTTCGCCATCTTCTCGACGACCAAGGCGATCACGTCGACCGCGGCACTGCAGCTCGTCGAAGAGGGCAAGCTCGATCTCGATGCGCCGGCGAGTCGCTATGCGCCTGATCTCGGCAAGCTGAAGGTTCTCGACGGGTTCGGCAAGGATGGCGAGCCGACGATGAGAGCGCCCAGGCGCGACATCACGACGCGCATGCTGCTCACACACACGGCCGGTTTCGGCTACGACTTCTTCAACGAGAGCTACAACCGCCTGGCCCAGGAAAAAGGCCAGGTCAGCCCGATCACCGCGACTCGCGCGTCGTTGATGACGCCGCTGCTTTTCGATCCGGGCGACCGTTGGGAGTACGGCATCAATATCGACTGGGCGGGGCAGGTCGTCGAAGGAATCGCCGGCAAGCGGCTCGGAGAGGTCTTCCGGACGCGTATCTTCGAGCCGCTGGGCATCACGGACATGACCTTCGAACTGAACGACGGCCTTCGTTCGCGCCTGGCCGACATTCACGCGCGCAATGCTGACGCTACGCTGACTCCGATGTCCTTCGAGCTTGCCGACAAGCCGGAAGTCCACATGGGAGGTCACGGGCTGTATGGCACGGTGACCGACTACATGAAGTTCATCCGGATGTGGCTGAACGATGGCAAGGGGCCGCATGGCCAGGTGCTCAAACCCGAAACGGTTGCGATGGCGGTCGGGAACCACCTGGGCGACAAGAAGGTCACGATGCTGCCCGGCGTGATTCCGACCTTGTCCAACGATGCCGAGTTCTTCCCGGGCCTGTCCAAATCCTGGTCGCTCGCCTTCATGATCAACGACGAACCGGCGCCCACCGGTCGACCTGCCGGGGGTCAGGGCTGGGCCGGATTGGCGAATCTCTTCTACTGGATCGATCGCGAGAACGGCTACGGGGGCTTCTGGGCGACTCAGATCCTTCCGTTCGGCGATCCTGCGTCGTTCGGCGGCTATGTCGATTTTGAAACCGCTTTCTACAAGCATCTGAAAGACGAGTAAGCGTTCCGCGCGGCCGAAGGCGGCAGTCGAACGCGCCGTCTTCGGCCTGGGTCAAGAGATTGCGATCCGGATCGGCGTTCGGCGCGGGATTCAAGGGCGGGCCTCGGGTACACTTGCCCCATCCGCGACCCGAATCGTCGAACTGCCATCGTGACTTCATTTGCCCCCCCTTCCCGACTCGTCATTGCCTCGCGCGAAAGTCGTCTTGCCATGTGGCAGGCCGAACATGTTCGTGACTGTCTTCGTGATCTCTATCCTGCATGCGAGGTGACGATTCTCGGCGTCACGACGGAAGGCGATCGCATTCTCGATCGCGCGCTGATCGAGATCGGCGGCAAGGGTCTGTTCATCAAGGAACTCGAAGTGGCGATGCTCGAAGGCAGCGCCGACCTCGCGGTGCATTCGCTCAAGGATGTGCCGATGGACATGCCCGAGCAGTTCATGCTGGCGGCAATCATGAAGCGTGAGGATCCCCGCGACGCCTTCGTGTCCAACCACTTTGCCGACCTGCCGTCGCTGCCGCCCGGCTCGCGCCTTGGCACGTCGAGTCTTCGCCGCGCCGCGCAGATACTCTCGCGTTTTCCGCACCTGGAGATCCTGCCCCTGCGCGGGAACATCAATACGCGGATGGCCAAACTCGATCGCGACGAATACGATGCGATCGTGCTGGCGGCCGCGGGATTGAAGCGGCTGGGCATGCCCGAGCGCATCCGGTCGATCGTGCCACCCCCGCTGAGCATGCCC
>JBGSTN010000292.1:0-1821 GCA_041736455.1 Burkholderiaceae bacterium
TGGCGGCGATCCGCGATGGTGTGCCGCCCAGCAGATCGGTCAGCACGAGCACGCCCGATCCGTCGTTGATACGACTGACGAGTCCGCGCGCGCCTTCGACGGCAGCGGTAGGGTCTTCGTCGGGAATGACATCGAGCGCGGCGAGCTGCGGCAGCATGCGGCCGAAGATATGACGCGTGCAGTGGATCAGCGCCGTGCCCAACGGCTCATGCGAGACGACCAGCACGCCGATCATGACGCTGCGACCGTCCGCTCGAGATGGTCGATGAAGAAGGCGGCCACGTCGAAGCCGGTCTGCTTCTCGATTTCCTGGAATCCGGTGGGGCTCGTGACGTTGATTTCGGTCACGCGATCGCCGATCACGTCGAGTCCGACGAGCAGCAGACCTCGCGCCGCGAGTTGCGGGGCGAGGGTTTCGGCGATTCGTCGATCGGATTCGGACAGCGGTTGGGCGACCGGTCTGCCGCCGGCCGCCATGTTGCCGCGCAATTCGCCGGCTGCAGGAATCCGGGCCAACGCATGAGGAACGACCGAGCCCCCGATCAGCAGGATGCGCTTGTCGCCGGCGCTGATCTCGGGCAGGAACTGCTGGGCCATCACCGACACGCGACCGAAGCGATTCAGCGTTTCGATGATGACCGAGAGGTTGGGATCGTCGTGCCGGGCCTGGAAGATCGAAGCACCGCCCATGCCGTCGAGCAGCTTGAAGATCGCGCGGCCGTGTTCGGCGACGAAGGCGCGCAACCGCATCGGGTCACGGGTCACGATGGTGGGCGCGGTCAATTCGGGAAATTCGCCGATCGCGAACTTCTCGCTGTGATTGCGAATCGCGGCGGGCCTGTTGAAGACGCGGGCGCCCTCCGCTTCCGCTCGTTCGAGCATGTAGGTCGCATACACATATTCCATGTCGAACGGGGGATCGGTACGCATCAGCACCGCGTCATACGACGTGAGCGGCTGCGACGCGACCTCGCCGAGTTCATACCAGTCGGTTCGACCATGCCGGATCGCCAGGGTCTGTGTGCGCGCCGTCACCCGCTCGCCCGCCTTGCCCATGCTGTCGAACGTGAGGTCCTGGATACCGCAGACGCTGATCCCGTACCCACGCTCGAGCGCCGCACGCATCATCGAGTAGGTCGTGTCCTTGGCAGTCTTGATACCTGACAACGGATCGAGAATGATCAGAATCTTCATCGTGTCCCAGAATGAGTCAGGCGATGGTGGCCTGACAGTGCCGTTGCAGAAGGTCGCGACCGCAGGCCGGTCGACGTGAGGCCCCCTATCGACGCGAGGTCATCGATTGTAGCCGCTCGCCGGCGCGTGGCCGGGTGCCGTTCCAATTACCGCGATCGACGGACGGACCGGCGGACGAAAAAAGCGGGCGGCCCGAGGGGGACGCCCGCTTTTGCAAGACCCGCGAGCGCGGCGGCTTGCAGTGGCAACGACGGCTGCAGGTTGCAGCAACCGTGCCGGAGGACTCAGTTCACATAGGCCTGCTCGCCATGGGACGTGATATCCAGACCTTCGCGCTCTTCATCCTCGGGAACGCGCAGACCGATGATCAGGTCCACCAGCTTGTACGCGACCAGAGAAACCACGGCCGACCAACCGATCGTGATGAGCACGCCCTCGCCCTGGATCATGACCTGACTGGCGATGTCGAATTCGACGGCGCCCGTGCCACCCAGGCCCGGTGCGGTGAATACGCCGGTCAGCATCGCGCCCAGGATGCCGCCGACACCGTGCACGCCGAACACGTCGAGCGAATCATCGGCACGGAGCATGCGCTTGAGCCCGGACACTCCCCAGAGACAGATCACC
>JBGSTN010000297.1:0-2177 GCA_041736455.1 Burkholderiaceae bacterium
CGGCCGATCGGCGACGGCGTCCGAGGCCCCGTCACGGCCAGGCTCCAGGCCGCCTTTTTCGACGCGGTGGCGGGCCGCAACAAGCAATACGCCGGGTGGCTCACCCGGATCTGACAGAAGCCTGGTCGCGTTGCCGCGGCCGGGCCGCCCGAGGACGCATCGCCATGACATCCAACACTCCCCCCGTCGAACTGGAGGGCCATGAATTGCCCGCCTTCTGCCCGAATCCGAAAATGCCGCTCTGGAGTTCGCACCCGCGGGTCTATCTCGAAGTGGCGAAATCGGGGCGTGTCGCCTGTCCCTACTGCGGCACGGTATACCGGTTGAAAGAGGGCGCGACCGTCAAGGCAGGCCACTGACGCCCTGCGTGCAGCGTCACGGCCAGACATGATGCGACTCCTGCTGATCGCTCCCAACTGGATCGGTGACGCGGTCATGGTCCAACCCATGGCGGCACTGCTGGCAAGGCAATTTCCGCAGGCGACCATCGATGCGGTCGCGACACCGGCGATCGCACCCGTGATGTCCGCGATGCCAGAAATCACCACTGTCCTGACGATGCCGCTGGTGAGAGGGTCGTTGCAGTTGCGCGAGCGATGGCGTCTGGCCGCGACGTTGCGCAGGCACGCCTACGATCGCTGCTATGTGCTGCAGAACTCGTTCAAGTCGGCGCTGGCTCCTTGGCTCGCCCGGATACCGGTGCGCGTCGGGCATCGCGGCGAAGCACGCGTGGGCCTGCTCAATGTGATCCACGACACCGGCAGCAGCAAGGACCACCTGATGGTCGAACACTACGCGCAACTGGCCGTTCGGCCCGGCGATCCGTTGCCCGATGATCTGCCCTGGCCGATTCTTTCCAGCAATGCCCGGACCCGCCAGCGCGTGCGTGAGGTCCACCTCGCGAATCTGGAGGGCAGCTTCGTCGTCCTGTGCCCGGGCGCCGAGTATGGTCCCGCCAAGCGTTGGCCTGCGCGGCACTACGCAGCGCTCGCCCTCAGTATCAGGCGCCAATGGCCGGGCATGGGACTCGTCTGCCTCGGATCCGGCAAGGATCGCGGCCTCGCCACCGAGATTCGCACGCTCAGCGGGCAGCCGGTCTTGAATCTTGCCGGCGAAACGACCCTCGAGGAAGCGATCGCGATCATCGCCCAGGCAAATGGCGTGGTCTCCAACGATTCCGGGCTCATGCACGTCGCCGCAGCGCTGGGCCGACCGCTGGTGGCGGTATTCGGTTCGTCGGACCCGCGGCACACGCCGCCGCTGTCGTCGACTGCCCAGGTACGCTGGCGCCACCTCGAGTGCAGTCCCTGCTTCGCTCGGACCTGCCCGCTCGGCCATACCAATTGCCTCAACGGGATCGAACCCTCCGACGTTTTGGCCGCGTTGGCCAGGAGCATCGAGTTGAGCACCGACGTGCCGACTGCAGGCCGATGAGCTTCCGCTTCATCGCATTCGATACCGTCGAGGCGGCGGAAGAGGCGTTCTATGACGCGATGCGCAATGCCGACCTCGATGCGATGATGAGCGTCTGGGCCGATGACGAGGATATCGTCTGCGTCCATCCGAACGGCCCGCGGCTGATCGGCAAGGAACAGGTCCGCAATTCGTGGCAGGCCATTCTCGACAATGGCGCGGTCACGATCCGTGCCGTCCAGCAGCACGGTACGACGGGCTCACGATTCGCGCTGCGCAACCTGATCGAGGAGATCACGGTCCGCAGCGGGCGCGGCACGCAGATCGTCCATTGCGTCGCGACCAATGTGTTCGTCCGCGACATCCACGGCTGGCGCCTCACCTGCCATCACTCGAGTCCCGCAGGCGAATCACCGCCGCCGCCTTCGGCCAGCGGCCAGGTGCTGCACTAGTTGCCTGCCCTTTCCGGCAGCGCCTATCGAGCGCCGACCTGGCTGCCAGGCGCCCATCTGCAGACCATCTGGCCGGCCACTTTCGCACGTCGGACCACCCCGCACTATGTTCGCGAGCGTTGGACGACGCCCGACGATGATTTCATCGACCTCGATTTCGCCGTGCCGGCTGGCCCGCCCCGCGCGGTCCTGGTGCTGTTCCATGGGCTGGAAGGCAGTTCCCGCAGTCAGTACGCGACCTCGATCATGAGCCAGGCACGTGACGCCGGCTGGCTGGGGGCAGTGGCGCACTTCCGCGGTTGCAGCGGCGAG
>JBGSTN010000316.1:0-1609 GCA_041736455.1 Burkholderiaceae bacterium
ATCGGCGTCTGGCTGCAACGGCGCGCCCCCGACAAGGATGTCGACCCCGGCCGCCTCGACACGCTCGCGGGCGGGTTGGTCGGGATGAGCGCCGACGGGCGTGATATCGAGGAGTTTCTGCCTGCGCTGAGACGCGAGGTACATGAGGAAGCGGGACTTCTGCCCGATCAGTATGCACCGCCCATTCCGGTCGGCCGCTGGCGCAGCCACTGCAACCTCGGCGACGGCTGGATGGTCGAGGACATGCTCGTCTTTCGCTCGCACCTGCTGCCTGACGCGACGCCGAACAATCGCGACGGCGAAGTGAGCGAGTTCCTGCGCGTGTCGATCGATCGACTGTGCGACCTGATCGACGCCGACGAACTCACGGTCGTGGCCTCGATCGCCATGCTGCTCACCCTCCAGGACATGGGGATTGGTTGACCTATAATCGGCCGCATGCAGCGACGCCAGATCCAGGCCCTTCCCGACCAGCTGATCAGCCAGATCGCAGCGGGAGAAGTGGTCGAGCGACCCGCCTCCGTGGTCAAGGAACTGCTCGAGAACGCCGTCGACGCCGGTGCCACCCGGATCGAGCTGCGGCTCGAGGCGGGCGGCGCGAAACGAATCGTCGTGACCGACGATGGCCATGGCATCACTGCGGCCGAATTGCCATTGGCGCTGCAGCGTCATGCCACGAGCAAGATCTCCTCGCTCAGCGAACTCGAATCGGTGAGCAGCATGGGATTCCGAGGCGAGGCGCTGGCGGCACTGGCTGCCGTTGCCGAACTGACATTGACCAGCCGCCGCGCCGACGCGGCGAGTGCCAGCCGCATCCATGGTCGCAGCCCGCGCGAAATCGAACCCTCGGCAGGCACGATCGGTACCCGGATCGAAGTGCTGGACCTGTTCGCCCATACGCCGGCACGTCGCAAGTTCCTCAAGTCTCAGGGCACCGAAACGGCACACTGCCTCGACGCCTTCCGGCGCGTCGCCCTGGGCCACCCGTGCATTTCGTTCGCGGCTTGGGTCGACGATCGTCTGGTCGAGCGGCTTGAACCGGGCAACTGGGAGACGCGCGCACTGGCGGTCATGGGCGACGAGTTCGCCGATCGCCATCACCGCATCGAGCAGACCGGCGCCTTCGAATTGACGGGGCTCGTCGGGTGGCCCACGGCCTCGCGCGCGCGCGCCGATCGTCAATTCCTCTATGTCAATTCGCGCGCGGTGCGCGACCGCCTGTTGGCGCATGCCATTCGCCGTGCCTATCGCGATGTACTGCATGGCGACCGACATCCTGCGTACACCATTTATCTCACCATCGACCCGAAGCTCGTCGACGTCAACGTACACCCGGCCAAGGCCGAAGTCCGTTTCCGGGATGCCCATGCGGTGCACGAACTCGTCTATCGAACGGTCCGTGACGCGCTGGCCGTAGGCGCCAATGCATCGGGTCCGGCCGAAGCGGCACGGATGGACGCGCGCTTCGATGGTTCATCGTCCGGCAACGCCTCCTGGGATGCACCTGGCGGCACGATCGGCAATGATGTTCACGAAACGCGGCCGTTCGCGTTCGCGCTGCCCGCAGAAGGACGGGACGCAGGATTGCTGACCGCGGGCGACGTGGAGG
>JBGSTN010000321.1:0-4163 GCA_041736455.1 Burkholderiaceae bacterium
GTCGGCGTCGTGATGGTCGGCGTAGTAGTCGCGGCCGGGGGCGTCGCCGGGACTGGCGTCGTCGTCGTTTCTGGCGTCGGTGAGCTGCTGACGGCGCCATCGGACGTCCCGCCATCGCCGCCACAGGCACCGAGAATAGTCGCAGCGACCAACACAACCGATATGCGGCCTCTCACAGCGGCGCACTCCAACGCTTTCGTTGCCATAGTCAGTCCTGGATTTTGTTTTCGAGTCGGTTCGTCGTCGGCAAGACCTGCCTCTCGTGTCATACGCCGGCTACTGCCCGTCTGCCGAGTCGATGACCTGCCGATTTCACCAGGACGGAAAGATACAAGGGAAGTGATTGCACCACAATCGTTACAGCGAGTTAACCACAGTCGAGATTCAAAACGATCGTTTCTTCGCCGGCGCGGCGCGTCAGTGCCCGCCGATCCAGATGAACTTGAACAGGAAGACGGACCCGATCAGCCATACCATCCAATGCGCTTCACGTGCCCGTCCTGTAAACAGCTTGAGTACGCCATACGTGATGAAGCCGAATGCGAGGCCGTTGGCGATCGAATACGTGAACGGCATCGCCAGTGCCGTGACGGCGGCAGGCACGACCTCGGTGGTTTCGTCCCAGTCCAGTTCAGTGAGTTCGCGGAGCATCAGGCATGCCACGTAGAACAGCGCAGGTGCCGTGGCATACGGTGGAACGGCACCCGCCAGAGGGGCGATGAACAGGCAGGCCAGGAACAGCAGGGCCACCGTCAGCGACACGAGGCCCGTACGTCCACCGGCCTGGACGCCCGTGGCGCTTTCGATGTACGCGGTCGTACTCGAGGTACCGAGCAGCGAGCCGCAGAAGATCGCGCCGCTATCAGCGATGAGAGCCTTGTTCAACCGGTCCATCTTGCCTTCGACCAGCAGCCCGGCGCGCTTGGCGACGCCCATCAGCGTACCGGTCGCATCGAACAGCTCGACGAGGAAGAAGACGAGGATGACATTGAGCAGGCCTCCCTCGAGAGCAGCCGGGATGTCGAGCTGGAAGAGCGTCGGCATGATCGAGGGCGGCGCCGAGAAGATGCCACCGAACTGGTTGCCTGCCAGGTAGAACGAGGCGACGGTGACGGCGATGATGCCGATCAGGATCGCTCCTTTGATCTTCAGACGGTCGATGACGACGATCAGGAAGAACCCCACGATCGCCAGAACCACCGACGGGGAATGAAGGTCACCGAGCGTGACGAAGGTGGCAGGGGAGCCGACGACGATGCCGGCGCTCTTCAGCGCAATGAGCGCGAGAAACAGGCCGATACCGACGGTGATCGCGACCCGCAGCGAGTGGGGAATGCCCCGGATGATCAATTCGCGCAGGCCGAACAGCGTCACGAGCAGAAACAGGCAGCCGGAAACGAAGACGGCCCCGAGCGCGGCCTGCCAGGTGAAGCCCATTGCGCCCACCACGACGTAGGCGAAGTAGGCATTCAGACCCATGCCCGGCGCGAGCGCGATCGGGTAGTTGGCGTAGAGCGCCATGATGGCCGTGCCCAGCGCTGCGATCAGGCAGGTCGCGACGAAAACCGCATCCTTCGGCATGCCCGCATCGGCGAGGATCGTCGGATTGACGAAGATGATGTAGGCCATCGTCAGAAATGTCGTGATGCCGGCCATCACTTCGGTCCTGACATTGGTACCGTGTTCCTGCAGACGGAAGTACTTCTCGAGCAAGGCCATGACGGCTCCGGGTAGCGAGTGTTCAGGAACAGCGGAATCGATCAGCGCGCATGACGCAGCACGCCGGCGACATGCGCCTCGACGAGGTTGCGCTCGTCGGCGAGGATCATCCAGGCGAAGAGCCGTTCGTGCAGATCGTCGGCAAGGCTGTGGCGGTGGTTCGCCACGCTGCCCACGGCCCAGTCCCAGACACAGACATCGGCGGACCTGCCTGGTTCGAGAGACCCGATCTCGTCGTCCAGCCCCAATGCCTGGGCGGCGCCCAGTGTTGCGGTGTACAGTGCCACCCAGGCGGTCAGTCGCTCGCCACGCAGCGCCTGGATCTTGTAGGCATCGGCCATCGTGCGAATCATCGACAGCGTCGTGCCGCCACCCACGTCGCTGGCCATCGACACCGAAACGCCACTGTCGAGCATCTCGCGCCAGGCGAACAGGCCGCTGCCGAGAAAGAGGTTGGAAGTCGGGCAATGCGCAATCTGCGCGCCGCTGTCGCGCAACGCGGCCCGGTCTTCGTCGTCGAGCCAGATCCCGTGCGCCAGCACACCACGCGGATGCAGCAGACCCGCGCGCGCGTAGACATCGAGGTAGCTGCGCGCCTCGGGGAAGAGGCTGCGCACCCAATCGACCTCGCTGCGATTCTCGGCGACGTGAGTCTGCATGTAGAGATCGGGCTGTTCGCGGATCAGCGCGCCGGCCATCGCCAGTTGCTCGGGCGAACTCGTCGGTGCGAAACGCACCGTCAAGGCGAAGGCGTTGCGGCCGATGCCATGCCAGTGGGAAATGAGATCGATGCAGTCCCGCTCCGCGCCGTCGACGTCGTCGCACAAGCCCTCGGGCGCATGACGATCCATCAGCACCTTGCCGGTGATGAGCCTCATCCGGCGCTTGTCGGCCGACCGGAACAATGCGTCGGCACTGACCTTGTGGACGGTGGGAAAAACGACGGCGCTTGTCGTGCCGTGTTCCAGCAATGCGTCGAGGAAGCGCTCGGCGCCATCATGGGCGATCTGCGGGTCGGCGAAGTGACGTTCGGCCGGGAACGTGTATTTCTCCAGCCAGTCGAGCAGCTCGGTGCCGTAGCTCGCAATCACGTCGAGCTGTGGACAATGCACATGCGTATCGATGAAACCGGGCATGATCAGTCGGCCGCGATGATCGATGCGGCGGTAGTCGTTGCCGGGCACGAAGCTCGCCGCGGGCTTCACGGCAACGATGCAGCCCTTGTCGATCAGCAGCCAGTGGTCGGGACGATATCGCGCGGCGCCATCATCGGTCTGTCCCCACGCAGGCATGTCGGTGAAATCGAGCAGATCGCCGCGCAGGGCAATACGAGTCGATTTGGGCGACGGAATCAGCGCGCTCGCGACCTCAGGTTCGAGTTGCGGCTCGTCGGCAACCTGCGGCTTCGGCGATTCATTCTGCATCGACGTTCCCTCTCTTCTCGTTGGCTGTCAGTCCTGCATGCACCGGTCGCGCAGCGTCGGGCGGTCACTACATGCCGACCAAGGCAGACCTGCCAGGACCGGTCGGGCGCATCCGGTTGCTGTCGCTGATGTCGCGTTTTCCTCTCGATATTATCGGGACGGTCATTGTTCTGCTTCAGCGGACGCATGGAAACTATCGGCCAACGTCGAACCTTCAGCAAGGGGCGTGCCATGCGAATGATTGCGCCGGCAAGGTGCATCGAACATCGGTCATCTCGGTGGTTCATTGCCCCTACGATCGCACGGGTTGCCCGAACCTGTCCACGAGGGCTATTCTCGATGCAGACCTTCGATACGCTCTGATCCGTCTTCTCGACGGTCCTCTCGACCGAACGCCTCGCACGCCTCGCACGCCATGACAGAACCGGACCCGACACCGACGCAGCCGATCCGATTTCACTTCCAGGGACGACTCGTCACTGTCGATGATGTCGCGTCGACCTGCACGGTCCTCGACTGGCTGCGCGACCGTGTGCGTGCCACGGGAACCAAGGAAGGGTGCAACGAGGGCGATTGTGGTGCGTGCACGGTCGTGGTGGGGGAACTCGAGACGGATTCGCCGATTTTCTCGGCGTCCTCGCGGCCCGCTCTGTCACTGCATGCCGTCAATGCCTGCACGCGATTCATGCCGACGCTGCACGGCAAGGCGCTGTTCACCGTCGAAGACCTGAAGCGACTGGCCGGTGGCGCGCTGCATCCGGTTCAGCAGGCACTCGTCGACCACCATGGTTCGCAATGCGGCTTCTGCACGCCCGGCTTCGTGATGTCGCTGTGGTCGACCTACGAACGTCATGCGGCATCGGACAGTCGACCGGACCGACAACAGATCGCCGACGACCTTGCCGGCAATCTCTGCCGCTGTACCGGTTACCGGCCCATCGTCGACGCCGGCCTGGCGATGTTCGACGAACCGCCCGTGCGCCTCGATACGGCGTCCATCGCGAGTGCCCTGCAAACGAT
>JBGSTN010000329.1:0-2151 GCA_041736455.1 Burkholderiaceae bacterium
GGCAAACGCGATGCGTCCGGCCCGAATGCCGACGCGCGCGCCCCGGTGTCACGCAGTGATGCCGGACTGCCGGGCGAACAGGAGAAGCTCAGGCGCCAGACCGATGGCGCGGGATTTCCCGTGCTTCCCGATTGCTGCAATTTCGGCACGATCCTGCGGGTGTTCACCGTCGTCAACACAGCGATGGTGTTGCTCGCATTGGCGTCGGCGCCCAGCTTGGCCGATGCGATATCCACCGGATTGTCGGCGGCGGCGATCATCGAGCCTTCGGTGCTCGCGACGCTTGCCCTGCTTTGCCCGGTGCGGCGCCTGACCAACGGATCAGCGCGCGCGTTGCAGTGGGCACTGGGACTGGGCGTGGCGGCGATCGCCACGTCGTTCGTCGCTCTGACGATGTCGAGCATCCTGGCGCCTGACCTGCGCGGCTCGCAGCTGATCAGCTGGGCCGGCTTGAAAGGCCTGCTGGCTGCAGGGGTCGCCTTCGCGATCATCGAGTGGCTCTATCTGCGCACGCTGTCATTGCAGCCGTCGCAGGCTGAAGGCCGCCTGCAGGCATTGCAGGCGCGTATTCGACCGCACTTTCTCTTCAACAGCCTGAACACCGTGCTCGGCCTGATGCGCAGCGAGCCGCGTCAGGCCGAACGAACACTCGAGAATCTTGCCGACCTGTTCCGCGTCTTCATGAAAGACAGCCGCGAACTGGTGCCGCTCGATGAAGAAGTGCTGCTCTGCAAGGAATACCTGTCGATCGAAAAGCTGCGGCTGACCGATCGACTGTCCGTGGTCTGGCATGTCGACGACATGCCGGGCGATGCGCTGCTGCCTTCGCTGTTGCTGCAACCCCTGGTCGAGAATGCTGTCCATCACGGCATCGAACCGCGCAGCGAGAGCGGCGTCGTCTCGATCACGATCGCAAAGTCCGGTGAGCGCGTCCGGGTGGACGTGGTCAATCCGATCGCCGAACACCCGCCCACCCGGACGGGCAATCACATGGCGCTCTCGAATATCCGTGAACGTCTGAGCCTGACGTTCGATGTCGAGGGATCACTCATTACCGTTGCCGAGGGTGGATTGTTCAGGGCCACCCTGGTTTTCCCCTACCGCAAAGAGAGAAGACGCAGAGATGTCAAATCCCACCTCGATACTAATCGTTGACGACGAGCCGGTCGCACGCTCGCGACTTCGCGAGTTGCTGGCCGAGCTGTCCCCTGAGTTTCCTCATCGCATCATCGGCGAGGCGTCCAACGCTCCGGAAGCGCTGTCGCAGATAGAGATGAGTCAGCCGAACATCGTGCTGCTCGATATCCAGATGCCGAACATGACGGGCATCGAGCTGGCGCGCCACATCTGGGTCCGATCCCAGAACGGCGAGAACCCCAAGCCGATGCCGCTGATCATCTTCGTGACGGCCTTCGACGAATTCGCGGTCGAGGCGTTCGAGGTTCGTGCGGTGGACTATCTGTTGAAACCGGTGAGAGCGACGCGCCTGCTCGAAGCCCTCGTGCGGGCGATGTCGACAGCACCCACCGACCATGCCGACGCGATCGATCAGTTGGCACGCGCGACCAGTACGCGCCGCCGGCACCTGTCGGTCCATGAGCGCGGGCGCGTGATCCTCGTCCCGCTCGAACAGATCGTCTATCTGAAGGCGGAGCTGAAATACATCACGGTCAGAACCAACGAGCGCGAATTCCTGATCGAGGAATCGCTGACGTCGCTCGAAGACGAATTCAGCGACCGCTTCGTGCGCATCCACCGCAATGCGCTGGTGGCACGACCCGCGATCGCCGGCTTCGAACGCGTCACGCCGACCGGTGACGAAGAGGGCGGTGATCCGTATTGGCAGGTGGTGATGCGCGAGATCGACGAACGTCTGCCCGTGAGCAGGCGCCAGTGGTCGGCCGTCAAGAATCTGGTCGGCTGAACGTCGCACCGCAGTTCCCCTTCAGGGGCGGTGGCAGGCTATGCAGAGCTTGTTGCCATCCGGATCCCTGAAGTAGGCGCCGTAATAGTGCTCGTGGTAGTGCGGTCGCAGACCGGGCGGGCCTTCGCACGTTGCTCCGTGGGCCAGGGCCGTTGCATGGCCCGTGTCGACGATCGTTCGTGCGCGCGCGAGAAAGGCGACCATCTGCCCATTGCCGGCGTGATGCG
>JBGSTN010000358.1:0-5857 GCA_041736455.1 Burkholderiaceae bacterium
GCGCAGATCCGCGAGATCGGTCAGTGGCCGCTGGTCGGCCTCGTTGCGACGCCTGCGCTTGCCCATGCCGGCATTCCACCCACGTCGGCGCGGGCGTCAGGTCTCGGTTGATTCGAGATAGCGCTGGGCATCCAGCGCCGCCATGCAACCCGTTGCCGCACTCGTGATGGCCTGCCGGTAGACATGATCGGCGACGTCACCTGCGGCGAACACGCCGGGAAGGTTCGTCGCGGTGGCCATCCCGGCCTGGCCGGAGCGGGTCTGGATGTAGCCGCCCTTCATCTCGAGCTGTCCCTCGAAAAGTGAGGTGTTCGGTTCGTGACCGATGGCGATGAAGCAGCCGGTCAGCGAGAGCTCCTTCGTCTGGGCCGAGCGGGCGTCACGCAGACGCACGCCCGTCACGCCCGATTGATCGCCGAGCACCTCGTCGAGCTGCTGGTGCCAATGAGTCTCGATCTTGCCGGTCGCCGCCTTGGCCATCAGCTTGTCGATCATGATCGGCTCGGCACGCAGCTTGTCGCGGCGGTGGACCAGGTGGACCCGCTCCGCGATGTTGGAAAGGTAGAGCGCCTCTTCCACGGCCGTGTTGCCGCCGCCGACCACACAGACGACCTGGTTGCGATAGAAGAATCCGTCACAGGTGGCGCAGGCCGAAACGCCCTTGCCCATGAACTTCTCCTCGCTGGGCAGGCCGAGATACCTCGCCGATGCGCCGGTGGCAATGATGAGGGCATCACATCGATACTCGGCCGAATCGCCGACCAGGCGCCGTCCGTCGGCGGACAACTCGACGGTATGGATATGGTCGTTAAGGATCTCGGTGCCGAAGCGCCTGGCGTGCGCGAGGAAGCGTTCCATCAGTTCCGGACCCTGGACACCGTCGGCGTCCGCCGGCCAGTTGTCGACGTCGGTCGTGGTCATCAGCTGACCGCCCTGCGCGATACCCGTGATCAGCACGGGCTGCAGATTGGCGCGTGCGGCGTAGACCGCAGCCGTATAGCCGGCCGGTCCGGAACCGAGAATGAGGAGCCGGTCGTGTCTGGTCTTCAGTGATTTCGAGGCTTGGTTCATGGGGGTTCGTCGGTCGCGCGAAACGTGGCCTGGACAGTCTGGAAGCGACCGTTCGTCGGTCAGGAATGAGGAGTTCGTCGTTGCAAAAAGCTCAAAACAATTAACCGCTTAGCGGTAGAACCTGATTGATCGCAACGCTTTGAAGTACGCTAGTTGAAATTATACCGGCTGGCCCTCCCGTCTCTACGGGCCACTTCCCCGAATAGGATCCGTTCCCCATGGCGCATGACGAGAACAAGGCTTTTCTACGGCGCGTACCGCTGTTTTCGAGTCTGTCCGAATCGCAGATCGAGCTGCTCGCAACCGGTTCGGTGCGGCGCAACTATCCGAAGTCGCGCACGATCGTGGCCGAAGGCGAGCCTTCGACATCGCTCTACATCCTGCTGTCCGGGCGTGCGAAGGTGCAACGCTCCGACACCGAGGGCAAGGAGGTCATTCTTGCCGTTCTCGGATCGGGCGAGTTCTTCGGCGAAATGAGCCTGATCGACGACTCGCCACGCTCGGCCAGCGTGATCACCATCGAGTCGTGCGATTTCATGGCGATCAACAAGGACAGCTTCAAGGCGATGCTGGCGCAGAACACCGACATGGCGATGGCGGTGATGAGGGGCCTCGTGCGTCGCCTGCGCGAGGCGGACAAGAAGATCGAAACGCTCGCGTTGCTGGACGTGTACGGCCGGGTGGCCCGCGTTCTGCTCGACTTCTCCGAGAACCAGGGCGGCCAGCTCGTGATTCGCAGCAAGCTTCCCCGCCAGGAAATCGCCAAGATGATCGGGGCGTCCCGCGAGATGGTGTCGCGCGTGATGCGCGGGCTCGAAGTCGATGGATACATCGTTCCGATGCCAGAGGGTAAACTCATGCTCCGCGAAAAGATCAGCAACTACCTGAACTGATCGCGCTCGAGATCGACGCCACGCTGGTCTCGTGGCCGTCCCGGCAACCTTCACCGGCAAGTTCATGGCACGCACCAACGCAGCTACGCTTCCGATTCGAAAGAGCGGCGTCGAGGCCCCCGGCGCACCGTTCGGTCTGCCCGATCGTGCCGTCATGCTGCTGCACGAGATCCGCTGGATCTGCCTGGGTGCCGTAGGCGTTTTCCTGTTCCTGATCCTCGTCACCTACGACCCGCAGGACCCGAGTTGGTCGCATGCGGTCGAAAGCGATACTTTCCACAATCTCGGCGGACCGACCGGCGCGTGGCTGTCCGATCTGGCGTTGTATCTCGCGGGCTTGTCGGCCTATCTCTTCGTCCTGATGCTCGGCGTGGCGGTCGTGCGCGGCTTCCGGAACAAGGGCAATCTGCCGCCCGACGAGTTGATCCCGCGCTTCGCCTGGGAACGCTGGCTCGGTTTCTCGCTGCTTTTCCTGGGCACGACGGCGCTGGAAGCGTCGCGCATGCACTCGATAGGCGCCACCTTGCCCCTGGTGCCGGGCGGGCTGATCGGCGATGCGATCTCGTCCTTGCTGCTGGACTCGCTGGGCCCGGTCGGGGGCACGTTGCTGATGCTGGTGATCATCGCGTCGGGTTTCAGCCTCTGGTCCGGCATTTCCTGGCTGATGATCGCCGAACGCATCGGATTCTCGGTCGAATGGGTGGCCCTGCGCGTGGCCCAGGGAGTCGTCGCGATTCGTGACCGGCGTGCGGGCACCAGGGCCGCTGACGAACGCAAGGAGCAGGTCGACGAGTTGCGCCGCTACTTCGACGAGGCGCCCGAACCTGTCCGGATCGCGCCACCGCCGCCGCGCATCGAACCGTCCGAGCGGGTCGTCGCGGAAAACCAGGGAATGCTCTTCGCCGACCTGCCGGCCGATACCCAGTTGCCATCGGTATCGCTGCTCGACAAGCCGTCCAGCGAGGGCGTGCTCGTTTCCGAAGAAACCTTGCAGTACACCTCGCGCCTGATCGAGAAGAAACTGTCCGACTTCAATGTCGCTGCGCGCGTCGAGGCCGCCTATCCGGGGCCGGTCATCACGCGCTACGAGATCGAGCCAGCCACCGGCGTGAAGGGCAGCCAGATCGTCAATCTGGCGAAAGACCTGGCGCGCGCGCTGTCGATGGTCTCGATCCGGGTCGTCGAGACGATCCCGAACAAGAATCTGATGGGCCTCGAGTTGCCCAATCCACGTCGTCAGACGGTGCGCCTGTCGGAGATTCTCGGCTCGCAGGTCTACGCGGAGAGCAAGTCGCCCATCACGATGGCGCTGGGCAAGGACATCGCCGGCAATCCCGTCGTGGCGGACCTTGCCAGAATGCCTCACCTGCTGGTCGCAGGAACCACCGGATCCGGCAAATCGGTCGGCATCAATGCGATGCTGATCTCGATCCTCTACAAGGCCGACCCGTCCCAGGTCCGTCTCATCATGATCGATCCGAAGATGCTCGAACTGAGTGTCTACGAAGGGATTCCGCACCTGCTGGCGCCGGTGGTCACCGACATGCGTCAGGCCGCCAACGCGCTGAACTGGTGTGTCGCCGAGATGGAGCGTCGCTACCGGCTGATGAGCAAACTGGGCGTGCGCAACCTGTCCGGCTACAACACGAAGATCAACGACGCCGAGAAATACGGACAACCGATCACGAACCCGTTCTCGATCACCCCCGACCAGCCCGAGCCGCTCGGTCGGCTGCCACAGATCGTCGTCGTCATCGATGAACTCGCCGATCTGATGATGGTCGTCGGCAAGAAGATCGAAGAGCTCATTGCACGCCTCGCGCAGAAAGCCCGTGCAGCGGGAATCCATCTGATCCTCGCGACCCAGCGCCCCTCGGTCGATGTCATCACGGGTCTGATCAAGGCCAACATTCCGACGCGCATCGCCTTTCAGGTTTCCTCCAAGATCGACTCGCGCACGATCCTCGACCAGATGGGCGCGGAGTCGCTGCTGGGGCAGGGCGACATGCTTTGGCTGACTTCGGGCAGCGGCGTACCCGTCCGTGTGCACGGCGCTTTCGTGGCCGACGCGGAAGTCCACAAGGTCGCCGAGCACTGGAAGATGGCGGGTCCACCCGACTACATCGAAGGGATCCTGGAGGGCGGCGCGATGGACAACGCCGATCCAGGCAGCGCCGTGGGTTTTGGTGGACTCTCGGAAGGCGGCGATGGCGAGTCCGATCCACTCTACGATCAGGCCGTCGGTATCGTGCTGAAGCATAGGCGCGCGTCGATTTCCCTGGTTCAGCGCCACCTGCGTATCGGCTACAACCGCGCTGCGCGCCTGCTCGAGCAGATGGAAAACTCGGGGCTCGTGACGGCCATGGCAACCAACGGCAATCGGGACATTTTGGTGCCGGCAAGTGTCGCGTCCGATGATTGAGCAGGCAGTTCGTGTACCTTCCCGCTTCGACAGGTAAACGAATCCGGATTCGCGACGTTCAACCTTCATGAAAAATCTCAGCGTCATTGCACTGCTCGCCGCGTTTTCATCGACCGTGCCGATCGCCGCGACCGCGCAGGCAGCCGGAGCGATCGACCAGTTGCGCGAATTCGTCGCCCACACCTCGAGCGCCACGGGCGACTTCGTCCAGTCCGACCAGAGCGCCAGGGCCGGTTCATCGACCAGCGGCAAGTTCGCTTTCGCCAGGCCCGGTCGGTTCCGCTGGGAAGTGGTCAAGCCTTACGAGCAATTGCTGGTTGCCGACGGCAAGGAAGTGTTCTTCCACGATGTCGACCTGAACCAGGTCACCGTCAGGCCGATGAGTGGCGCGCTCGGCGCGACGCCTGCCGCGATCCTGTTCGGAACCGGCGGCGACTTGAGCGAACAGTTCGTCATGAGCGAAGAAGGGCCCAAAGGAAAGGCGCAATGGCTGAGCGCGGTCCCGCGCCAGAAAGAGGCGGGCTTCGAAACCATCCGGATCGGCTTTGCCGACAATCTGCCCCAGTCGATGGAAGTGCTGGATGCGTTCGGTCGAACCAGCGTTTTCGAGTTCCGCAACATGACCCGCAATCCGGCGCTGGTCGACAGCCAGTTCGAATTCTCGATACCCGCGGGTGCCGACGTCGTGCGTCCCTGACCGGCGTATCCAGTGTCCCTGACGCGGTGTGGCCCTTTCAGGCCGGCGAGATAAACTCGTTACCCCAGCAGGTTGACAACGACCGGAGACCGACTTGTCCGACGCCAGTGTGTCCGACGCCAGTGCACTAGCAGCCGCTCGTCCGTCGGCGCCGGAGGATCACCCGGGGGGCGATGTCCAGGTCATGGCGGTCGTCGCCATGGTCCACGGCCTCTCGCACTTCTTCCATCTGATCCTGGTTCCGCTGTTTCCCTGGCTGATTGCCGATTTCGGTTTCAGCTACAGCCAGCTCGGGCTGCTGATGACGATCTTCTTCGTCGTGTCGGGTCTGTCCCAATCGGTGGCCGGCTTCATCGTCGATCGGATCGGGCCCGTGCCTGTCCTGCTCGGTGCACTCGGTCTGTTCGTCCTGGGTGCCGTCACGCTGGCCAACAGCCATTCGCTGGCCGGCTTCATGGCCGGCATGGCGCTGGCCGGCCTCGGCAATTCGCCGTTCCATCCCATCGATTTCTCGATCATCAATGCGCGTGTACGCACGCGGCTGCTGGGTCGGGCCTATGCCGTGCATGGCATCAGCGGCAGTCTTGGCTGGGCACTGGCGCCGGCTTTTCTCGCTGGTATCGCGAGCTTCAGCACCTGGCGGGTCGCACTGCTTTGTGCAGCAGCGCTTGCTGCGACCATCCTTGCGCTTGCGGTGCTATGGCGCAACGTGCTGATCGGTTCCGGCCCGGAATCCGTCCGGCTGGCGCATGGCTCCCGCGGGCCCAGGCCGCG
>JBGSTN010000965.1:0-3279 GCA_041736455.1 Burkholderiaceae bacterium
CCGGGTCAACCCCGACCACAAGCTGCGGATCGTCCAGGCGCTGCAGCGCGAGGGCATGACGGTGGCGATGACCGGCGACGGCGTCAACGATGCGCCGGCGCTGAAGGCTGCCGACATCGGCATCGCGATGGGCATCACAGGGACGGAAGTGACGAAGGAAGCCGCGCGGATGATCCTGGCCGACGACAACTTCGGCACCATCGTCGACGCGGTGCGTGAAGGCCGCGGCGTGCTCGACAACATCCGCAAGTTCCTGCGCTACCTGCTGTCGTCCAACCTCGGCGAGGTCTTGACCGTTTTCCTGGGCGTGGCAGCCGCGGGCATCATCGGCTTGCAGGCAGGTGCCGACGGCGCGGGTTCGATCGGAAACGACCTGGTGCTGCCCTTGCTGGCCACGCAGATCCTCTGGATCAATCTGATCACCGACGCCGGGCCGGCGCTGGCGATGGGCGTCGATCCCGTCGCGGAGGAGATGATGACGATTCCACCGCGCGGCCGTGATGCACAAATGATCGACGGTACGATGTGGGCCGGCATCGTCGGCACGGGGATCGTGATGGCACTGGTCGCCCTGCTGACCATCGATCTGTTCCTGCCCGGGGGACTGATCGAAGGCGACGAGAACCTGACGGTTGCACGCACGGCAGGCTTCACCGTGCTCGTGCTGGCCCAACTGTTCAATTGTTTCAGTGCCCGCGCCGAGACTCGCAGTGCGTTCAGCGGCTTCTTCACCAATAGGTGGTTGCTGGGCACCGTGGTGCTATCTGCGGTGCTGCAAGTCGCGGTGGTCCACATCGGATTCCTCAATCACGCGTTCGGCACCGCGCCACTGTCACCGGCGCAATGGGCAGTGTGCGTGGCGATGGCCAGCGTGGTGCTCTGGTATGGCGAGATCCGGAAGTTGGCCCATCGCGTGATGACGAGACCGGCCTGAGGCGCTTCAACTGGGCATCCGACGGGCGAATGGTCGTTCGGCGTGATTCGAACCGACGATGCGATGTGCTTCGATCCGGGCGACGCGTCGATCACCAGCCGCAGGCCCGGCGCTAGTAAGGGCGAAGGGTCGGTGCGAGCAGCGACACGGCCAGGCCGATGGTCGCGCACGCTCCCAGCAACGTGATCACGCCGAGCCGGAAGCGGAACAGCGCCAGCATTGCCCCAGCCGCAATGGCGACGGAAACGAGATCGATATCGGCGCCGAAGCCATGCGGCCAGAACACGTGATAAGCGAAGAACAGCACCAGGTTCAGGATCACGCCGACCACTGCCGCAGTGATTGCCGACAGCGGCGCCGTGAAGCCGAGCTTGCCGTGGGTCGATTCGACCAGCGGACCACCGGCGAGGATGAAGGCGAACGACGGCAGGAAGGTGAAGAAGGTGACGACGGATGCCGCCAGGGCGCCGCCGAGGAACAGGGCGTCCGGTCCTAGAACCTGTCTGATCCAACCGCCGACGAATCCGACGAATGCAACCACCATGATCAGCGGACCGGGCGTCGTCTCACCGAGGGCCAGGCCATCGATCATCTGCGCTCCGCTCAGCCATTGATGTGAATCGACGGCGCCCTGGTAGACATAAGGAAGCACCGCGTAGGCGCCACCGAATGTCAACAGTGCCGCCTTGGTGAAGAACCAGCCCATCTGCGTGAGCGTGCCGCTCCAGCCATTGGTCACGATCAGCGCCGCCATGGCGAGCAGCCACAATGCTGCGCAGGAGGTCAGCACCTTCGCAAGATGGCGGCGCGAGAAACGTGCATGATCGGGCGTCGGCGTGTCGTCGTCGATCAGTGCCGGGCCCAGGCCTGCGACCGTTGCCGTGCCGCGGTGTCCGACATTCGACGCGAACATCTGCGGTGCGTGGCGCGCGCCGAAGTGACCGATCAGCGCAGCAACGACGACGATGACCGGGAACGGCACGTCGAATGCGAAGATCGCGAGGAAAGAGGCGACCGCGATGGCCTGCATCCATCCGTTGCGCAACGCTCGCGTGCCGATGCGGTACGCGGCGTGCAGCACCAGCGCGGTCACCGCAGGCTTGATGCCGTAGAAGAGGCCCGCCACCAGCGGTACATCGCCGAAGCGCAGATAGATCCAGCTCAGCGCGATGAGGATGAACAGCGACGGCAGCACGAACAGCGCGCCGGCCACGATACCGCCCCATGTCCGGTGCATCAGCCAGCCGATGTAGGTGGCGAGTTGCTGCGCTTCCGGGCCGGGCAACAGCATGCAGAAGTTCAACGCGTGCAGGAAGCGCTTCTCGCTGATCCACCGCCGCCGCTCGACCAGTTCGCTGTGCATCAGTGCGATCTGGCCGGCCGGGCCGCCGAAGCTGATGAACCCCAGTTTCAGCCAGAATCGCAGGGCCTCGCCGAAGGCGACCGAGGCCGGCGCGCCAGGGTTCTCGCGATTCGGGCCGGTCTCGTGGCCAACGCCGCTAGTCACCGGGTGAAACGCTGCGCTGCCTCGACGATGGCGCCGAGCTTCGCCTCGGCGATCTGCATCGAACAGATCGGGTTGTCGGCGAAGGTCGCGAAGCCGCAATCGGGGTGCAGCAGCAGCCGGTCGGCGCCGAACAGCGAGATCGCGCGTTCGATGCGTGCCTCGATCTGATCGACCGGTTCGATGCCCGGGTCTTTCTGGTTGACCACGCCAACGCCGATGCGCGCATCGTCGGGCAGGCCTTGCAGCAATGCCACGTCACCGGCACGCGACGTGCAGGCTTCCAGCAGATAGGCGCCGACCCTCATGCTGGCCAGCGTCTCGATCAACGGTGCGTAGCTCCCTGCGAGCGCAACCGACTCGTCGGGCGTCCAGTTGCCGCGGCAGACGTGCAGCGCGATGCGTTCACGCGGCAGGCCATCGACGACGGCGTTCACGAGCTCGCGCGCGAATGCCAGCTCGTGCTCGGGACCTTCGGACTCCGACAACGCGCCGCACATGAAACTGCGCTTGTTCTTCGGTCCGCTGAAGACCACTTCCGAGAGGACCGGCTCGTCGAGTTGCACGAACGATGCCCCGGCGGCGAGCAACTCGGTGACCTCCTCGCGCAGCACCGCGACGATATCGGCGGCGATCTGCTCGCGCGTCGCATAGACGTTTTCGGCGATGCAATCCATCCACATCGTGCGTGTCAGGAGATAAGGGCCCGGCAACGCGACCTTGATGGGCGCGGCGCTCAGCGTGCGAAGGAAATCGAACTCATGCACGGCGATCGGCCGGCTGCGACGGATCCGACCGAACACGCCGGGGTGCCGTACCTCGCCAGCCGGCACGTCCAGCG
>JBGSTN010000383.1:0-9841 GCA_041736455.1 Burkholderiaceae bacterium
CAACGGCGCTTTCAGCGCACACGACCGGGGCGTACGCACGTATTCGGCGCCAGTTCGGCGTACCAATCGGGCGTTTCGAGGGCGTACAGAAGCGCCTTGGCCGCCTTGCCGCCCGCGCCTATGTTCTCGACGGCGCACGCAGGCTCACTTGCGCAGGCCTGGATGAAGGCCGCAAGCTCGCGGTGATCTCGGCGATTATGAAAGCGCACGCGACTAACCGGATGCGCGAGGCAGTAGATGATGCAATGGACGTTCACGCTGGCAAGGCAGTGATTGACGGACCGCTCAACTACATCGGCAATGTCTACAAGGCGGTGCCGGTCGCCATTACAGTCGAGGGCGCGAACATTGTCACCCGCAATCTCATCATTTTCGGGCAGGGTGCGATCCGTTGTCATCCGCACTTGCTCAACGAGATGCTCGCGCTGCAAGACGATGACGAGGAGCGTGCGCGCAAGAACTTCGACAAGGCGTTTCGCGCCCATGGGAAGCATGCGCTGCTAACTTTGCTTCGTGCTTGGGGCCGTGCTTGGACAGCGGGGCGCTTCGCCCCAGCGCCCCACGCCGGTCGGGCGACGCCGATCTTTCGCCAGATGTCGCGCCATGCGGCGGCGTTTGCGTTGGTCTCTGAGGCGGCGCTGATCTCGCTCGGAGGTTCGCTCAAACGGCGTGAAATGCTGTCGGCGCGGCTCGGCGATGTGCTGAGCGAACTATATTTGCTGTCTGGCGCCTGCAAACGCTGGCTCGACGATGGGCGACAGGATGCTGACTTTGAACTGCTCGATTATGCGTCGTGCGAGGCCTTCGCGACGATAGGTCGCTCGCTTGATGAGGTGCTTGCGAACCTGCCGAATCGTCCGCTTGCGTGGAGTTTGCGGCTGATTGTCCTTCCTCGTCTAAGCCGGGGTCCTGACGATGCGCTGGTGCGTCGCTGTGCCGAGCTACTTTTGATTCCTTCGCCCGCCCGTGAAAGACTTGTCTGCGGCCTGCATCACGGCAATCCTGGCGAGGCAGTCGCCGAGCTGGACGAGGCTTGGGCGCTCGTCTGCGCGGCCGACGGACTGAGGCGCAAGCTGCGTGACGCCGGAGGCGACGCTGCGGTCGCGCGACATGAAGGCCAGATGAGCGATGAAGAGCTCGAGGAACTTGCATCGGCCGATGCGGCCGTCTCGCGGGTCATAGCCGTCGACGACTTCGCGCCCGACGAGGTTCTGAGCGTGCCATTTGGACCCTTTAGAAAGCCGTAGAGAAAAGTAAATCTGTCCCAACACCGAAATGATGCCTTCTCGTGGGATTCGGACTCAATCGACTCCCGCTCGCCGGCTGCGGAGGCGGTTGATCTGGACGTTGTCGCATTCCTTCTGCATGGAGACGGGTTCGCTTCGCCCAACTTGACGATTGTCAATACGAACTGTTCGGTAGATCAATAGAGTCCGCCCTTTCTATTCGGGCCCCGTGCGTGCGAAATTGTCTCCAATTGACCCGCAAGAGAGCAAGTCCGTGAATCCAGCTGAAGACGGACGAGTTCGTGCTCATGGTGCATGGCGAATCCGGTGACTTGGTTAAAGCTCGGAGCGTCCCGTCGGAGCCCAAGGTTTGGCAGATCGACTAATTCGGAGTAGACAATGATCGAGACCATTTCCGGATTGCCTGACAATGCGCTAGGCTTCGTCGCAAGCGGGGAAGTCGCCGCGGATGACTACCGCTGGGCGCTCGTACCGGCTATCGAAGAGAAGCTTCGCAAGATGGAGCGAGTCAGGATGCTCTATGTGCTGGGAGACAGTTTCAAGGGGTTTACCGGCGCGGCGGCATGGCAAGATGCGGTGGTCGGGCTCAAGCATCTGACACGATTCAGTCGTATTGCTATCGTGACTGATGTGGACTGGCTCGAGAAATCCGTCAAGGCTTTTGGTTTCATGATGCCTGGTGAAGTCCGGGTGTTCCAAAACAAGAACCTGCACGACGCCCGTGCATGGATTTCCGAGCCGGCGCCAACTGGCAATCTTGCCTTCGAATTTTTCAGCGAACACGGGGGTGTATTGGTTTTGCGCCCGAGAGGCGAGCTTGATGCTGAGGATTTCGGCCGAATATCCACTGAAATCGACCCGGAGATCGACGAGGCCGGCGGGCTCCAGGGCCTAATGATCGTGGCGGACCATTTTCCGGGCTGGGACGACCTGGGAGCCTTCACGGCTCATCTGAGATTCGTCAGAAAGCACCAGCATAAGGTCAAACGAATTGCCTTCGTTAGCAACGATCAAGTGCTATCGGCGATGCCTGCAGTCGCGAAGCATTTTCTGGCACCTGAAATGAAACACTTCCCGATGGGCAAGGAGAGCGAGGCATTTGCCTGGGTGCGACAGATCTAACCTTGCGGTGGCAGTGGATACTCCAAGCAGGCCAGAGAAGGCAATAACGTTCTGGTCGGCCGTATCGCTGGGCATTGGGGCGATGATTGGCGCCGGCCCTTTTTTTCCTTGCTGGGACAAGCAGGCACGATCGCGGACAGTGCAGTCTATCTGTCGTTCATTTTTGGTGGCGTCATCGCGCTGTTTAGTGGCTACTCGTTGGGTAAACTCGGCGCTCGCTATCCATCTGCAGGCGGTATTGTTGAATACCTCGCGCAGTGCTTCGGCATCGGGGTCTTCACCGGCACCATGAGCATTATTCTGTACATGGCAGCAGTGGTCTCGCTTTCACTTGTCTCCAAGACATTTGGTAGCTATGCGGTCGCGCTAATCTAAATGACGCCACAGCAAGCTCTAGACGGAATGGCACTTACTTTAGCCCCCGCGTGGCGGATGGCCGTGGATGGTGACGTGTTCGCGGGCGACGGTGCGGGGTTGCTTGAGCCATGGGTAGGACTTCGGTCGTCGCTTTCGCATTCGGGGCTCGATTCTGCCGGGTCTGTACCCGACCGGTACCTGCGCGATCAGCACCAACAATCGACTCGCATCGGCGGTCGCACTGAGGCCGCGCGAGACCCACTGGGTCCACAGCTGGCAGGTGTGCTTGAAGCTGAGCTTGCGTGGATCGACGCCTGCCATGGTGGCGGCCTGGGCCATCAGCAATCGAATCAGGTTGTAGGCCAGCAAATGCACCCACAGCTCCTTGTCGTTCATCTCGGGCGTTTGGCAGTGCAGGGTGTCCATACCCATCGTGCTCTTCAAGTTGCGCAGGTCCAGCTCCACGTTCCAGCGCTGCGCGTACAACTGGCTGAGCGCCTGCTTGCTCACCCGCCGATGGTCGCCCATCGTCGTGACCAGTACCTGGTGCTTGACCTTGGTCTCGCGCAACTCCATCTGGTCGGGGAATCCGGCGTACTGTTCGCGTGTCATCCAGGCCGGCCGAGGCGGCTTGGGCCAATACACCCGGTGATCGCGCGGCCCCAGCGATCGGCCTCGCCGGAAGTCGGTTCGCCGCGCGCCGTGTTGCTCAAACAGCACGTCAACGCCATTGGCCGCCAGCGTGCCGATCAGAAAGTAGTTGCAGTACAGCGCGTCAGCCAGCACCAGGTCGCCGGGCTGGAACGCCGCCCCCAGCCTGCGAAACAGCGACAGTTCGCCGCTGCCCTTGCCGCTGTACGGACCGTTGGCCGCGTCCAGTACTGCCCCAGTGGCCAGGCAGACCACCACGACCGTGCAGGTCAGCGGGTGTCCGACCCCTGGCGCCTGCGATTGCGGCTGCGGGTACACCGCCTGGTTCGACTCGGTATCGGGCATCGACAGGCCCGTGCCGTCTACCAGCTTGACCGTGCGCCCGCGCCAGCGCCAGTGCAACGGTGCCCTCTGGCTAAGCAGGCGGCCGCTCTCGCGAGCCAGCCCCTTGACCATCAACTGTGGCAGCCGCTGGCGCGCCCGGCAGTACGCACCGGTTCGTACGCTCATCGCCCCAAGACCCTCGGACGCTCGCTGCGCCGCCCAGCCGTTGACCGCGTTCTGGCACGAACCGTCCGCCTCGAGCGTCTGGTTCAGGAACATCGACAGCGTCACCGTCGGCGGATACAACCGCTCCCGATGCTCGGGCATCAACCTCTCGGTCGTCTCGATCAGCTCCGGGCTGGTCAGCACGTTGAAGAACTCCACCGCCTCGATGGCCCCCACTCGACGACCGATTCTCTGTTGGCGTTGTCGCCGCTGGCTTTGCGCATTACGATCCATGGGGGGCTGTCCTTCGATTGATGGTTTGGGTGTATCGCAACAACCATCCTATCGATCTCTGGGCAGCCCCAACTCATTCCATGACTTGCCCGCCACAATACGACCCGGACGAGCTTAAGTAAGTGCCATTCACTCTAGCGCTGATTCTCGATCCCGAACGACTCCGTGCGCTGCGCGCCTCGACTCGTGACTGGGCAAGGCAACGCTTCTTGGCATCCCGCTCCCGAGAAACGCTGAGATCTGCGCTTGAGACGACCGGATTCGATTTCCAAACATTTGAGGCGCCAACACATGTCCATCAAAGCCGAACAATTGCTCGAACAGCTACGCGGCATCGAAACGTTCATCGAGAAAGAACGCCTGGATGAGGCTCGCTCCGCAATCAATGGGATTCGTTACCTGCTATTGACAGAGCCGCACGACAACGACGAAACCTATCCTGAGCGGAGCTACTCGGACAGTGAGCTGACCGCGCTGATCGACACGGCGCGTGCCGAACAGGCTCTCGGAAATGAACAAATTTCGGGCGCAGCCGGACGATGTGAATTTGATCAACAGATTACCTGCTGGGGCTGGTACGACGCGCAGATAGACAGCGGCAAGCGCCGCTATCGTTGGTGTGGTGGTGAACGCGAGGCCGGCTTGATCCTTCCATTCAGTCCGGCCGAATGTGCGGCAGTTGTCATGTCCGTCAGGCCTTTCAACCCCGATGCCTTCGGAATCAAGTCGATCGAGATGACACTCAACGGGCGCCCGTCCGTTCTTCGACTTCTCAAGGACCGTAAAGACGGAGTCTTCAACGTGATTATCGAGCCGAAAGCGTTGAAAGCGGGTGGGCTGGTCGAGATCTGCTTTCATATCAAGCACGGGGAAGTCCCCGCCAAGAAGGATCAGCGCTCCAGTGACCTTCGGGCCTTGAGTTTCAACGCATACGAGTTCATCTGGTTGCCCAGAGGCTGACCGTGCAAACGAGTTCAGTGGCAACGGCAGAGGCGCCTCAGGTCAATACGTCGGCACTCGATTTCGCTGCCCCTGATCAGATTTCCTGGACCCGTTCAATCCAGGCGGAACTGAATTTCTGGCGTGACCAGTTCGCCGGGCCGACAGCGCCGTTGGAGCACAACCGCGAGCGAATCCAAAGAAATACTCGCCGTCTACTGCCATCGGATGCAAGAGGCAAGCGAGTGCTCGACCTAGGTAGCGGACCCTTTCCGTTGGTTGGCGACGACATCGACGTGGTCGCTGCCGATCCATTGGCAGATCAATATCAGGAAATGCTCAGGAGGGTCGGCTTTGCCGTGCCGTCGAAGTTCCTACCTGCAGCAGGCGAGACGCTCGAGGCCGCAGTGGATTCCGGCAGTTTCGACTATGTAATTGCCAGTGCCTGTCTTGATCAGTGCTACGACCCCGTTGCCTTCATCGCCGGATGCCGATTCGCGTGTCGGCCAGGGGGAACTATCGTCATTCGGTGCCAGAACCTGTGGGACCCGACCAATATGAAGCGCGGAGCGCGCATCTGGAACTCTATCCTCTGTGACGACGATCTCATCATCTGGCGGCCCGGCCACGCATTTTCGATTCGCAGCCTGGTGGGTCCTGTTTCCCACTTCAAGATAGAAGACCATCGTGACGGTGGCGTCACTGTACGTTCGATCAAGGCGACGGCAAAGAAGGTCGAATCACCGGACTACGCGGCAGTCTACGATGCGCTATATTCGGAAGCGCATGTCTATACCGCTTCGCATACCTCGCCTGGCCTGCGCACTGCCTTGCGTTTGAACGACCGGATACTTGCGGCGGGCCCTTGCCACCTCGACGTCGGCGCGGGCCCGGGTTATCTGGTTGAAGTTCTTTCGATGCCACCTTTCAGAAAGCAATCGCACGGTGTCGATGTCAGTGCCGTGGCCGTTGCGTTGGCGAACAAGCGACTGAAGTCGGACTTGGTCAAAGTCATGCGACCGGGAGAAATCCCGCACCCGGATAAATGCTTCGATCTGCTGACTTGCTTCGACGTCTTGGAGCATCTCGAAATCGAAGACGTTCGAAAGTTGATGAGCGAGATCAGACGCGTTGCTCGGCCAGGCGGCATCGGACTGTTCAACATCAGTCTTCGTGATAGTTCATTGAGAGATATCAACGGGGATAGCGTTCATCGTAGCCTCCTATCCCCGAGCGACTGGGATGCCCTGATCGAATTCAACAGCTATCACGTGGACAAGAAAGAGTGCGAACTGCTGGGCGAACTGATCTTTTAGTTCCGTCACCCAGACTCGACACATTGCCACGATCCCGGCTTTCGATGAATGCGTCCTGGTGCGCTCCCGATACCAGTGCATCGCCCCCGATGATTGCCGCCTGTTCCGCGCGACGAGGTTGAGCTTCACCTCGGCATGATATCGATCTTCTCATTCACGCCAGAGCCTTTGGTGACTCCGGAACTTGAATCAACTATTGCGAGGCCGCCCGGCGCCGTCGCACGAGTCGGTAGATGCGCACCAGTAGGGTTGGCATTCTGTCGGACGCGCCGACGGCGGCACTCGAGCCTGCAACGTTCTGAAGTCTCGCGAAAGCCGGTCGTCGGGCATAGAAACTCGCATTGAGCTGAGTGCTGTAGATGAGGTAGGCACGAAATTTCCGGTAGAGCGCGTGGTCGACCACGCCCGGTTCATGCCAGAATTTTTCGAGTTTTCCGCCATAGACCAGTCCGGGAATCTGGTAGACCGACTCGCCGAGCGTGATAACGGGAGTGCCGTGGTACATCGACTGCAGCCCGACCGTTGAATTGATGGTGACCACACCACGGGCATGCTGCAGCAACGTCGGAAGATTCTGATCGTGCACGTATCGCAGTCGATTTTCGTCCAGGCAATGGCGGCGGCGAAGCTGGCGGATATGCGAGCCGTATTCCGTATAGGCGCGGTCCATCGGATGATGCTTGACGACGAGCACGGCTTCGGCCGGCGCGTGTTCGGCGAACGACGCGACCACTTCATCCAGCAAATGGGGCATGTCACGGAATCGGGAGTGGTCGACCACCTGACTGTCACCCTTGACCTGCAGCGGGAGCAGGAACCATCGCTTGCTCAGTGCCGGACCGGTGAGCGCTCCGAGTTGATGACGCTCCCGCCACGCGAAGATACGCTGTCGGGCAGCACCGCGAGCCCAGCGCAGCGCCTCGACAATCGGATTGATATCGCGGTGATAGTCCTGCCGCCAGTACATCGGCTTGAGGAGAGTGACAGACCAACTGTAGACAGTCGCGATGAGCGACATTCGCCAGATGTTCTGAAACGTGGGATGGGGCGCCGGTGTCACCTGCAACGGGGTCTGCCGATAGAAGCTCGCAAGGCGCGGCTGCCGCGAAAGACCGTTCACGCCGCGCCGCTCGATAGTCACGTAGTCGGGCCGTAGATATCCTTCCTCGAATACGAAGATCTCCACATTCAGCTCGCGCGCAATTTCCCTTGCCACTCGATGATTGGGTCGCATCTGGCCGAAAACCACCACTGCATCGATACGCCGCTGCCGAATCAACGCCTTGACCCAACTGCCGAATTCAGTCGGCCTGCCGTTGTAGCGCAAGGCACCGGGGTGGCTCCAGAAGACCTGGTCACCACCGTTGAAGTGGACCTTGGTAACGGTTTGGCCGTGCGTCATCAGGAGGCCGGCAAGGTCACTGAAGAAGTTGCCCATGGGGCCCTGCAGCATCAGCGTGCTCTGTTTGTCCATTAGCGCGCGGAACGCCGCTGGACAGTCGTCTTTGGGCGTCGCCATCTTGACGGTCCTGTCAGGGCTCGAGTTCATCAGCGGAATCTTGGTTCGGTTCTGGATTGCAACACCGAGGGGCACCGTACGATCGTGGGAATAGGCCACGATGGAGGCGGCAATCCGAACAACCATCAGGCGCCTCGCCATTGCGCGGCCCACTGGAGCACTCGGCGCTTGAGCGCACGCCAATGCCAGTGACGCACTGCCACTGGTCCTCGGCGCTGCCATTCGATCAGCTCTTGCAGAGCCCGCTCGGGCGTCGTGAATTCGCCTGAGCTACGGCTGACATAGGTGGGATACAAGACAAGCGCTGCTGCCACCAATTCGTCGAGTTGCAGCCGCCTTCGTCTACGCTGCAACGCCGGCGCATCGGTTGGCGCACGATCGTCCGTCAGTCCCCAGCCCGCATAGAAGGGCTGGCCCCAGGTGACCACCCGCTTGCCGCGCAACAAGGCTTCGAATCCAGTCAGAGAGGCGATGGTGTGCACGACATCGACCTGGTCCAGCAACGCTCCCATTGGCGTGTCGCTCACGACCTCGTCACACCAGGAGCGACACGCGTCGAGATTTCGGCGCGTCAACGTCGGTGAACCGCGCAAGCCAGCAAGTACATCGGGGTGCGGCTTGTAGACAATGTAGTCGTGGGGGCAGGCGCTCCTCGCTGCCTTCAACAGGTCGAGATTGTTGCGTACATCGCAGGCACCCCAGGCAATCGAGGCATCGCTTTCGACCTGGCCCGGTACCAGCACCACGCACTGGTCGGTCTCGGGCGGCGTCCAGGGCCGCGCCCCGACGTTGTATTTGGTGATTCCTGCGTCGACGATGGCCTGACGCAGCATGCGCGCGCGTTGGCGCAACGTGTCGTCGAATACCTGGTGCTGAAGGAGCACCTCGAGTCGGCTCGGAACGGTCGCGTCGAAATAGATGCCGAGATCGTCCTGCACCCAGGAAAGCGGTCGGGTGAGGTCGGCACCGAGGCCCACGGAGCGCATGAACCCGTCCTCGACGCGTACCACCCTCTTGGCCGACGCACCTTCCGGCAGTGCGCGTCGACCCCAGAGGGCCACGGTTGACAGTGCGGCATTCGATGCACGCCCGCCACGCAGGAATCTCAGCGTCGAGCCGCTGAAAAAGGCACGTGCGATGGGCCGCTTCCAGCGCGAGAAATCCAGTACCTGCATCTGCGGTTCGAAACGCATGCGCATACGTCGCTGCAAGGCCAGGTGCTCGACCAGGCGCTCAGGCGAACACAGCGCACCCGTCTCGGGATCGAGATAGCGGGCATACGCGACCAGCGCACCGTGGACCAGATCGTCGAGGCTGGCAGCGTGCCGACGGGATGGAGCCGGCGCCTCATCGTGAGTCAGCCCCCAGCCAGCGTAGAACGGCAGGCCGAAGCATCGCACCCTTCGTCCCCACATCAGTGCCTCGAATCCCATCTGCGAACTCACCGTGTACACCGCCCGACAGGCCTCGAAAAGGCCGGGTGGGTGGATGTCGGCGACGACAACCTCGACACGAGCCGATTGGCCGGGGGTCAGTCTTTCAAAATGGCCGCGCTTGCGACCGACGATTACATCGGGGTGGACCTTCAGCAGAATCCGGGCATCCGGGTACTCGTCCAGTGCTGCCTCAAGCATACGTCCGAAGCCCTCGACAGTCGCGCCGCTAAACGTGATCGCGGCGTCGCCTGCAGTCTGGTCGACCACGAGAACGCGCGCGGCCGTGGCGCTCTCGTCCGATGGCGGGAACGTGTCCGTGCGACTGTGGTTGTACTTCGAAACGCGGCCAGTTACCCACGCCTCCCGCAGCAGCCGCGCACGCTGCGCCTGCGCGGCCGACGTGCCAATCCCGATCAACTGTTCCAACCGCGAGGGGCCGGATGCGTCGTAGTAGATGCCGAGATCGTCGAC
>JBGSTN010000389.1:0-7715 GCA_041736455.1 Burkholderiaceae bacterium
GGCTCGGGAAGCGAGCGGTTGGCCGATCTGGCCGATCTCATCACGTCGCGCCGACATTAAAATACAGAGGAAGAGGAGTAACGCCATGACAAACAATGAAAAAGCACTGCCGGGCAGTACCGGTGGCTTGTCGGCGGCAGATCGGAACCTCACGAACCCGGCTGGTCTGCTGAAGACGATCGACTCGCCCGCCCAGTTGCGCAAGTTGCCCGTCGATGCGCTGAACCCGCTGGCCGATGAATTGCGGCAATTCATCGTCGACTCGGTTTCGCGCACGGGCGGTCACCTGTCGAGCAACCTCGGCACCGTCGAACTGACGCTGGCGCTGCACTACGTGTTCAACACGCCCTACGATCGGGTCGTCTGGGATGTCGGCCACCAGAGTTATGCACACAAGATCCTCACCGGGCGTCGGGATCAGATGTCGACGCTTCGCACATTCGGTGGCATCAGTGGTTTTCCGCGTCGCGATGAATCGGAATACGACACCTTCGGCACGGCTCACTCGTCCACCTCGATCTCGGCTGCTCTCGGCATGGCCGTCGCTTCTCGCAACAAGAACGAGAACGAAGGTTCGCAGCGTCGCCGCCACGTCGCGGTCATCGGCGACGGCGCGATGAGCGCCGGCATGGCGTTCGAGGCGATGAACAATGCGGGCGTGACCGACGACATCGATCTGCTGGTCATCCTGAACGACAACGAGATGTCGATATCGCCTGCAGTGGGCGCGCTCAACGCATATCTCGCACGCCTGCTCTCCGGCAAGCTCTATACGCAGGTCAAGGACATGGGCCGCGCGGTCCTGTCGCATGTGCCGCCCGTATTCGAACTGGCCCGCAAGCTCGAGGAACATGCGAAGGGCATGGTCGGGCCGGGCACGCTGTTCGAGGAATTCGGTTTCAATTATGTCGGGCCGATCGATGGCCATGACCTCGACATGCTGGTTCCGACGCTGCAGAACCTGCGTGGCCTGCGCGGACCGCAATTCCTGCACATCGTCACGCGCAAGGGCCACGGCTACAAACAGGCCGAGGCGGATCCGGTGCTCTATCATGGTCCCGGCAGTTTCGACCCGGTCGCCGGCATCGTCAGTTCGGGCGCGCCGGCCAAGCTGACCTACACCCAGGTCTTCTCCGACTGGATCTGCGACATGGCGGCGCTCGACGAACGCCTGGTCGGCATCACGCCCGCGATGCGCGAGGGATCCGGACTGGTCGAATTCGAGAAGCGATTCCCCAACCGCTATTTCGACGTCGGCATCGCCGAGCAGCATGCGGTCACGTTCGCTGCCGGCCTGGCCTGCGAGGGCCTCAAGCCCGTCGTCGCGATCTACAGCACGTTCCTGCAGCGAGGCTACGACCAGCTGGTACACGACGTCGCATTGCAGAAATTGCCGGTGGTGTTCGCGCTCGATCGCGCGGGCATCGTCGGCGCCGACGGCGCCACCCATATCGGCGCATACGACTACGCATTCCTGCGCTGCCTGCCCAACCTGGCGATCCTCGCGCCCAGTGACGAGAACGAATGCCGCCAGATGCTCTATTCGGCTTTCCAGCACGATGGCCCGGCTGCCGTGCGCTATCCGCGCGGCGTCGGCACCGGCGTGGAGGTCAAGAAGGATCTCGCCGCCTTGCCCTGGGGCAAGGGCGAAATCAAGTGCCTCGGGCGACGTATCGCGTTGCTCGCGTTCGGCTCGCTGGTTCCGGCGGCCATCGAAGCGGGCCAGATGCTCGGGGCCACCGTGGTCAACATGCGCTTCGTCAAGCCGATCGATACCGATTTGCTGATCGAACTCGCGAAGACTCATGATGCCTTCGTGACCATCGAGGAACACGTGGTGATGGGCGGGGCGGGCAGCGCGGTGATCGAGGCTCTTCAGGCTGCCGGGATCAGCAAAGCGGTCCTGCAACTCGGCTTGCCGGATCACAACATCGAGCATGGCGAGCAGAAAAAGCTGCTTGCCCTGCTCGGACTGGATGCCGCCGGCATCCAGTCGGCGATCAATGCCCGCTTCGCCGATCTGCTCGCGACCGATGGGGGTCCCCGCCTGGTGTCCAAGCGTGCCTGAAACGCGTGCTGCGACGCGCGGATCGTTCCGCGCGCCGTGAGCCCGTGCGGCCCGCCCGGTGGATGACGAATCATGACGAAGAGCGCATTGGTCAACCGTATCGATCATCTGGTGCTGACCGTTGCCGATATCGCGCGCAGCACCGAGTTCTACGGACGGGCGCTGGGGTTCGAGGCGGAGTTCTTTCTCGGGCCGGAAGGTCAGCCCCGGCACGCGCTGCGCTTCGGTGATCAGAAGATCAACCTGCAGGATGCGGCAACCGACACGCCGACCAAGGCCCGTCACCCCACGCGCGGTTCGGGCGATTTCTGCCTGATCACCGACATCGGGCTGGATGCGGTGATCGAGCAACTGCGAGCCGCCGGGGTGGCGATCGAGACCGGCCCGGTCGAGCGCCGTGGAGCCCTTGGACCGATCCGGTCGGTCTATTTTCGCGACCCGGACGACAATCTCGTCGAAGTGGGTGAATACCCGCGCACCTGAAGGATCGCTGCGAGGGGTCGACTGACGCTGGTGTTCGAATTTCCTCGCGTGCGATCAGCCGTTGCGATACGTGTAGCTGTAGCCATTCAGCGCTGGTGCCCCGCCCAGGTGCGCATAGAGGACCTTCGAATCGTCCGGAAAGAATCCCTTGCGGATCAGGTCGATCATGCCTTGCATGCTTTTTCCTTCGTAGACCGGATCGGTAATCATGGCCTCGGTACGGGCAGCGAGTCTGATCGCGTCGCTGGTTTCGCGACTGGGCACGCCATAGGCGGGATAGGCATAGTCAGGATTGATCACGATCTCGTCATCCCGGACGGTGCGCCCGAGTTCGACCAGTTCGGCCGTGTGGTCGACGATCGAGCGAACCTGTGCCCGCGTCTGTTCCGGCGTACCCGACGCATCGATGCCGATCACCTTGTGTGCGCGGTCATCGGACGCGAAGCCGACGATCATGCCGGCCTGGGTCGAGCCGGTGACGACGCAGACGATCACGTAGTCGAACTTGAACCCGAGTTCCCGCTCCTGGTCCCGCACCTCTTCGGCAAACCCCACATAGCCGAGACCGCCGAACTTGTGGACCGACGCGCCGGCCGGAATGCCGTAGGGTTTGCCACCCTCCTTTCGGACATCGTCCATCGCGTCTTCCCAACTCTGACGAATCCCGATGTCGAAGCCTTCGTCGACGAGACGACTGTCGGCGCCCATCAGTCGGGTCAACAGGATGTTGCCGACACGGTCGTAGACGGCGTCGTCGTGCGGCACCCAGCTTTCCTGGACGAGTCGGCATTTCATCCCGATCTTCGCTGCGGTGGCCGCGACCATGCGGGTGTGGTTCGACTGCACGCCGCCGATCGAAACGAGAGTGTCCGCGCCACTGGCGATCGCATCCGGCACGATGTACTCGAGTTTGCGCAACTTGTTCCCGCCCATCGCCAGGCCCGAGTTGCAGTCATCCCGCTTGGCGTAGATCGCGACCTTGCCGCCGGTCGCCGCTGTCAGTCTCGGCAGGTATTCGATCGGCGTGGGGCCGAAGGTCAAGGGATAACGTGCGAATTTCGCAAGGTTCATGGCAGGCTGCCGGTCAGTGGAACAAGGCGCTCACTCTATCGAATCCATGATGAAAGGTGTATCCGAATCGGCGTCGCCCTTTATTCGAATCAACCACATAACTTGGTCTTGACGAGAGAATCATCCAGAGGCATTGATATTATTGGTTGATTCTTTCATCAAAAGGTTGCCAATGGCCGAAAACGAGCGCTCGTTGCCTGCCGTGTCCACCCTCGACCGGATCGATCGCGAAATCCTGCATTGTCTGCAGCGCGACGGCCGCATGTCGAATGCGGAGCTCGCCTCGAAGACGCATACCAGTCCGGCCACTTGCCATCGCCGCACACGGCGCCTGTTCGACGAGGGATTCATCGAATCGGTCCGGGCGATCGTTCGGCCCGGGAAAGTCGAGCGGGGGGCGCTGGTCATGGTCGGTGTCGTCCTCGATCGATCGACGCCCGACAGTTTTGCGGGCTTCGAGGCCGCGATCTCGACACTGCCCTTCGTGCTCGACTGTCATCTGGTGGCGGGCGATTTCGATTATTTCCTGAAGATTCGCGTGCGCGACATGTCGGACTTCAACAGACTGCACGGCGAACGCCTGATCGCGATCCCCGGTGTGCGCCAGACGCGGACTTTCTTCGTGATGAAAGAAGTCACGGACAATGCGATGCTCGACTTCTGACCGAACGGGACACGACGATGAAGGAACTTTCAACCTGGCAAGGCGTTTCGCCGCCCACACGGATCATGCTCGACGGCCGCTATGCGCGACTCGAGCCGCTCGACGCGGAACGCCACGCTGGCGATCTGCTGCAGTCGGCCCTGCAACCGGGCGCCGACGATCGATTCCGGTATCTGTTCGAAGACGCGCCGACCGACATGGCGTCGTTCTCGCCATGGTTGACTCGTGCCGCGGCGTCGAGCGACCCGATGTTCTTCGCCGTCATCGACAAGGCAACGGGCAGGGCTCAGGGACGGCAGGCGCTGATGCGGATCGATGCCGGCAACGGTGTGATCGAAATCGGCAACATCCTTTGGGGACCAGCCATTGCACGCAGCCGCGTGGCGACCGAAGCCTTGTTCCTGTTCGCCAGCCATGCGTTCGATACGCTCGGCTATCGTCGCTTCGAATGGAAATGCAACAACCACAACGAGCCCTCCAAGCGCGCGGCCGAACGCTTCGGCTTCACATTCGAAGGCGTATTCCGGCAGCACATGGTGCAGAAGGGCCGCAATCGCGATACGGCCTGGTTCGCCATGATCGACCGCGACTGGCCGACCTTGAAAGCCGGTTATGCGAGATGGCTGTCGCCCGACAATTTCGATGAGAACGGTACGCAGCGCACGCGGCTCGCCTACTGAAGCCGTCAGCGCGATCGGATCCGCTCGGCGATGGCCACGATCCGGCGCATCTCGCGAAGTACGGGCTTCTCGATCAGTTTGCCGTCGACGACCACAAGGCCGGTATCGGCCTGTTCGAAGGCGTCGAGTATCCGGCGTGCGTGGGCGATCGTGGTGGCATCCGGCGTGAAGGCCGCGTTGATGGTGCCGATCTGTTTCGGATGGACGGCGCCCTTGCCACTGAACCCCAGTTCGCAAGCGAGCGTGGCCATGCGCATCAGTCCCTCGGCATCGTCGAGGTCGAGAAACGGCACGTCGATCACGTCGAGTCCGGCGGACGCGGCGGCATGTACGACACGCGACCGGGCATAGAGCAGCGGTTCCCAAGCGTTTCGGCAGCGCAGCTCGGCCGCCATGTCGACACCGCCGAAGAACAACGCGTCGATGCGCGGACTGCATCGGGCGATGTCGTGCGCGGCCTCGAGTCCGGCGTTCGTTTCGATGATCACATGAAGACGTGTCGCATGGCCCCGCTCGGTGAGCAGATCGTCGAGCCACCGGACCTCGTCGGGCGTCCTCACCTTGGGCAGCATCAGCGCAGGTGGCGGTGTGCTGGTCGCGAGCACTGCCTGGACGTCGGCAACGCCGAAGGCCTCACGCACGCAATTGATTCGCACGATGCGTTCGACACCATCGTCGGCCTGCGGGGTGGTGAACAGGCTCATCGCCTTGCTGCGCGCTTCGTCCTTGTCCTTGGGCGCAATGCCGTCTTCCAGTTCGACACAGACGATATCGGTACCGCAGGCGAGTGCCTTCGGAAACATGTCGGGCCGCAAGCCAGGCGTGAAGATGAAGCTGCGGCGCGGCCTCACGATTCTGGTCGACGAGTTCGAAGCAAGGGTGGATGGGTTCATTGGTCACGTTCCTCCGGGCTGGCGATGGCATTGTGCCAGCAGGGATTGCGGATCCGCCGGGCCGGCCGGACACCGAACGCGGCCGCTGGGGGGCCGCTCGCTCAGGCGAACGACCGGGCATTCCACACGGTGTCGGGCAGGCCGTCTCCTGCGGTCGGATGCCGCTTTCCTGCTAACCTCGGAGGTTTCGCCCACTCCAGACGAGGTGACCATGAAACACGAGCAGGAGTTCTACATCGACGGTCAATGGGTTGCGCCAATCGGCAAGGACACCCAGGCGGTCGTGAATCCGGCTACCGGCGAAACCATCGCAACCATCGCGCTCGGCAATGCGGCCGATGTCGACCGTGCGGTCGCCGCGGCGCGCCGGGCGTTCGAGACATTCTCCCGGACCACGCGCGAGCAACGACTCGAACTGCTCGATGCGATCGGCGAGGCCTACAAGGCACGCATGGACGACATAGCGCTGACCGTTTCTCGGGAAATGGGGGCGCCGATCAAGCTTGCCAAGGCGGCGCAGGCGCCATCGGGGCTGGGTCACTTCAAGCAGGCTGCACGCGCACTCAAGGCGTTTCCGCTCGAGGAGGATACCGGTCGTGCACGCGTCGTTCGTGAGCCGATCGGCGTCTGCGGTCTCATCACGCCGTGGAACTGGCCACTCAACCAGATCGCGGCCAAGGTAGCGCCGGCGATCGCTGCGGGTTGCACCGTGGTGCTCAAGCCCAGCGAGATCGCGCCGCTCAATGCGTTGCTGTTCGCCGAAGTGATGGCGGCAGCCGGCGTGCCGCCAGGTGTCTTCAATCTCGTCAACGGAGATGGTCCCGGTGTCGGCATGGCGATGTCCGCACACCCCGGCATCGACATGATTTCTTTCACGGGCTCGACGCGCGCCGGCGTTTCGGTCTCGCAGCAGGCCGCACCGACCGTCAAGCGCGTCGCGCTCGAACTCGGCGGCAAGTCACCCAACATCATCATGCCGAGTGCGGATTTCGCCAAGGTGATCGCACGCGACACGTTCGGCATGTGCATGAATACCGGCCAGTCGTGCAACGCGGCCACGCGCATGCTGGTGCCCAAGGCGCGCATGGACGAAGCGGCAGCTGCCGCGAAGGCCGGTGCCGAGAAGATCCGCATCGGCAATCCGGAAGACGAGTCGACCCAGATGGGTCCGCTCTCGTCGCGCGCCCAGTTCGAGAAGGTCCAGCGCATGATCGAGGAAGGCATGGCCGAAGGGGCCGAACTCGTCACCGGTGGCACCGGTCGACCGGCGGGTCTGGACCAGGGCTTCTTCGTCAAGCCGACCGTGTTCTCGCATGTCACCAACGAGATGACGATTGCGCGGGAGGAGATCTTCGGCCCCGTGCTGGTCTTGATCGGGTACGACGACGAAGACGATGCGGTCCGCATCGCCAACGATACGCCTTATGGTCTGGCCGCCTACGTCAGTGCCGGTGATCTCGCCGAAGCGGAGCGCGTGGGTCGCCGACTTCGGGCCGGCAATGTTCATCTGAATGGCGCGGGTGTGGATCCGGGCGCGCCGTTCGGCGGCTACAAGCAGTCGGGCAATGGTCGCGAATTCTCTAAATGGGGAATGGAGGAATTCCTCGAGACCAAGGCGCTGCTGGGGACTGCGGCGGCATGAGCGCGCGCGCGATGTCAACCCTGGTTTGCGCCTTGAACGTGTCGGATTGCCGGGTGCATCTTCGATCCCTGTCCTAGACTGGAACGGTCCCGTTTCCCGAGGTCTGTCTTGGCTGTTCGTCTCCTGTTCCTGATGCTCTTCGGTGTCGTTCTGGCCGCCTGTGGTGGCGGCTCGGATCCGGCGGTACCGGCCGATGCCGCAACGCCGCCCGATG
>JBGSTN010000390.1:0-7668 GCA_041736455.1 Burkholderiaceae bacterium
GCCAGCAAAACGGCGCATGTCGCGCGCCTGCGCGCCATCGGGCATGAGTTCGAACTTGTAGGCTTGCAGTCGTTGCATGGTTCGAGAGAATGCCCAGCCATCGAAAACAGATGCCAAGCGGCGCACTGTTCGGGCCGGCTATTGAGCGAAACGTCGTAGAGCACACCTATTATCCAACCATTCCTCTGAACCGAAGCAGACTCAGCACCTAGGCCGAATGCAAGGACGGCTTCGCCGTCCGCACTCTTGACCCCGCCCTGAAGGACGGGGTTTGCCGTGCAACTGATCAAGATGAAACATCGACACGATCATCGTTTCTTTTGAATGAAACATCGTTAGTTCATTCGTACGCCTTTAGGGATGCAATTGGCCGTGCATCGTTAGACCATAGGCAAACAAAGTGAACACCAATCCTGCCCGCCTGCGCGTTGAGCAGCTGGACCGAACCCTGGCTTCGTTTGGCCAACTCAAGGGCAAGCCCACGCCACGCGACGGCTGGCTGCGCGCGATTCGGGAAGCGCTGGGCCGGTTGCTGCGCGTCCAGGCCAGCCGCATCGCGGTGACCGCGCCCACGCTGTTCAAGGCCGAATCGGCGGAAGCAGAAAGTCGCATCACGCCGGGCCAGTTGCGCAAGCTGGCCTGAGGCGCTGGACTGCGAGCTTGTCTGCGCCACGCTGCCACTCGAGTTGCACCGACCAACTCCGCATCGTCGGGCCTGCCAAGACGAACGAGCAAAGGCGCTCCAACATGTATTCAATCGTCCCGGCTGTATAACGAACAGGACCTTCTCCGGATAGCCTGATCGAACTTGCTCCAGCAAAGCGCCGGCCACCAGTCGATTCCGCGCGCACCGACCACCTTGTTCGCCGGCGGAAGGTTGCACAGATGCAGCCGGTCTTCGGTGGCGTCCTCAACGGTCAGATCAGAAAACGACCTGCCCCTCGCGACCACGGCCCACTACAGCATTGGCATCAACTCCGTGCAGCAGGACTCACACGTGAGGTCGTTCGATTGAAATGAACGAAGATCCCATGTCGCCACAAGCCAGTCGGAGCGCACATCAGATGCCGGCGATACGACTGAAGGTGCTATTCCCTTTGCCAGAACAATCGCTCAGATTATTCAATTTCGTTGGGAGACCATCCTACGAAGGGTTACGCGTCAGCGCGCCGCACGAGTTCACCTATTTCCACAGGCGAATGGTTGCAATAGAGACCTGTCCGTATCCAGGCGGGTCACTAACGCTACCCAAAACCGCTTTGCTATTCAAACTGTTTGTCGTCAACAGTCCGCCAATGTAAGGGCTGGGTAAATCCCGAATCGCAACCATGCACGATCCCTGCGAGATGCCCTTCTCTGGAAAGTCAGTCCGTGACCCGATGCATGTCCCAGCCCCACGCATCGAGAGGCCGGCAACCAGACCTTCGAAGTGGAAACTGGCGGTGCGTGGCTCCGCCGACTGCCCCAGGCACGCGCGGAAACTTCCAACCTGGGCCGATTTCAGTGATATGGCTCTGCCACTACTTGAATCGGTTACGAGGGACCACATCGTCAAGCGATCGTCGACGTTGCGGTCACCGGGAAATGGCTCGAAACCAGTTCGATCCCGAGTGCACCATGTGGAGTTTGGCGCCGCGAGATAGGAACCGGTCACCCGCGGTCGCCGAGCCCCAGGGGCTAATTCGGCTGCCAGTTCCATACCACGCGGTCGATTGCTGCCATGGCATCTGAGATAGTTGGCTTGCACGGTGCAGGTCACCTGTTAGTGGTCGAGAATCATCCTGCAGCTTGTATTGATGTGGTTTCCTTCGTCATTCGCCCATGATCGGACCCTTTCGATCCCAGGTCTTGCCATTGAACTGCGAGAGTTGAAAGGCCTGGACAGGTGCGAAGTCAGTCGATGAAGTCTTGATCCTGACACCGGGGAGCAACATGGCCAGCGTGAAGTCCATGTTGGCAGCCTGCTTCATGATGTTGTCGCGAGTCAGATCGTCGCCAGCTGCCTCCAGGACCTTGTGCAAGGTCTGCGCCGTGCAGTAGGCATAGACGTTGAAGGGATTGGTCTTGTCCGCTTCCTTGTTGTAGTTGTCCATGAACGCCGTCCATTCCTGGAAGCCCTTGTCATCCTTCCATTGCGGGTCGTTGGGATCCTTGACGGAGCTTGCCGTGTAAATGCCCACGGAATTCTCGATACCAGCCGGCCTGAAGACCGAAGCCACGGACGAAGCGGGGTTGCTCAGATAATGCGTGGGCTTCCAGCCGATTTCCGCTGCCTTCTTGATCGCCTGCGCTGCAAACTTGGGCGTGGTGATATCGAAGAACGTGTCCGCACCCGACGACTTCAGCGTGACCATCTGGCTGTCGATCGTGGGGTCGGTCACTTCATAGGAAACCTGGGAGACAATCATCGAGATCCTGGAGGCCAGGCCCTGTTTGAAGCCATCCAGGTAGTCCTTGCCGTAGTCGTCGTTCTGGAACAGCACGGCGATTTTCGCATTCGGATTGGTTTCAATGATGTGCCTGGCGTAGGTCCGGCCCTCGTCGACATAGTTCGGGTTCCAGCCCATCGTCCATGGGAAGTTCTTCGCATCGTTCCATTTCGAAGCGCCGGTGGCGAGAAACAGATGCGGCACCTTCTTCGCATTCATGTATTTTTGAATCGCTGAATTGGTTGCCGTTCCCAACGACTGGAACAGCAGCAGCACCTCGTCCTGCTCCACCAGTTTGCGCGCCAGTTCGACGGTCTTGGCAGGGTTGTACCCGTCGTCAAGCGTCACGAAATTGACCTTGCGCCCGTTGATGCCCCCTTTTTCGTTGACCATCTTGAAGTAGGCGACTAGCGACTTGCCGATCGTGCCGTACGCGGACGCTGGCCCCGAATACGGCATGGTGTTGCCGATCTTGATCTCGGTATCGGTGACGCCGGGGCCGTAGTCCTTGCCCCACGCAGTATTCATCACACCGGCAATGGCCGCACTGAGGAACAGCGTCGATACGACATGTCTTGGAATGCTGTGCATGGAATTGTCACTCAGGGAAGGATTCTGTTTACGCTACGCGAAGGTGCCACGAGGCGGCGCGCAGCACCGATACCCTGAATGAACCCGATCTGCGCTGAAAGCGCCCTACCCCCCGGGATAGGGACGGCCCGGCTTAAGCATTCATTGAACGATTCTGGGCGTCGACAAGCGCCCCAACCGTTGCTGTCTCCATGTCGAGATCGATGATAAGAAATGCATCGTTCACGGGGAGAGGTGCGCAGTCAGTTATCTTGGCTCAGGCAGAAGCAAGGCTGCGCTAGTTGTGCTGCGCCGGCCTGCCCGGACCGGTTGTCGCACCGAAGCGATTTTGCGAACCGAACGCCGTCGTTCCCTTCGAGACCGGCACTTATCTGCAGATTGGCGAGAAAGACACGGTCGATGTCTACTTCAACGCCCACGAGATCGGTGCGCATATTTTCGCTGTACCGCGACGAATTCCTGGGTAGCCGCGCAGGCGAGGTCTGGCCGACGAAGGAAGACGCCGTTCGTAGCGAAGTAGGGCCGCGTCACGAGATTGAAGTCTTGAGGGTTTCATGGCGGGCGTTCCGGCGCCATCCGATCTTCGACGAGATCCTGAGGCCTTGCGGCAGCGAAGTCTTTGTCGCATGCTGGCGCGCGATGGCCGCGCGCCCGTGGGTGCTTTCAACATCGCACGCAATTTGCAGGATTGCGACTTCGATGCCACTGATCTGCGCACGCTGCGGCGGCTGTAGCCATTCATTGCACGCGCGTTGCGCTTGCGCGATACAGCGATTGCACCAGAGATCTGCGGTGCAGATCGTGCGCTGATCGTGGTCTACGTCAACGGAACGATGCGCTGGCGCTCACCCAGATTGACGCGGGCCACGACGGAAAAGCCTTCCGGCGCGCCGCTCAAGGCGCGTCGTGCCCTTTCGTGTGTCGTTAACGAAAAAAAACCAAGATCACAACGTTGACCTTGCGGATAACCGGCGAAGATATGCTGAACATTCGCTCATGTCGATCGCATACGAATTCGCCCGGACCAGGTTGCTGATTTCGCAGCATTGATCAGTCAAGGTTCTTGCAGCCGAATGGAGTGCTCGATCGCTACTTCCACGCAGTCGTCCGCATCCGAGGTCGCGAGCGTAAGATCGCAAACCTGCTCTGGTGAAAGTGATCGACCCGCAGCCATCAACCGCTCGAGTTTCTCTCTCCCGATTCTTTCATCGAGCGCTGCCCGCGCTTCGTCCATCGTCACATTCCTGAGTATGCCCAGTCCTAACGTCGCCAAATTCCTGTCTGCATAGCCGAGCAAACACGCTGCCGCCTGGTTCCTGCCCTCCTTCATGGCGAGGACGACGAAGGCCTGCGAGAAAAGGTTGGCGTAGAACAGCGACGATTGCTGTCGGAGCAGATCGTAGAGCGTTGCAAAGCTCGCTCGGGCGTCTGCAATCCGCCCCATCAGTACCTGACCAACACCTACGATCCCGAGTGGAAACAATTGATTGCCGTGGCGGCGTTGACGCTCGTGGTCGAGCACCTTCTGGCAACGAACCAGCGGTTCATCGATATTGCCGGTCAGGTAACGCGCCAGCGCGGCCTGGGTCATGTTAACGGCATATGCGGAGAGAATGCCGCTCCTGCCTGCCATCGTCGCGGCCCGCTCGAATCTTTCGGCCGCTCGCGAGTGCATCTCGTTCCAATTTAGATGGACCGCGAGGCTTGTTTCGATGATCCATTGTCGCTTGCTTGACCAGTCCCGCCACGGCATCGATTCGATCTCACCGAGCAATTCATCGGCTTCGCGCGGAGGGACGTGACCGCTCCCCAGCATCAAGGCCATGGCAACGCAGAGTCCCTCTCTGTCACCGATGCTCCGGTATATCGCAGCCGCCTTGCTCGCGTAGGGATACCTGGCGAGAAGATTGAAGCCGCCCATATACAGTGAGCGCCACAGCAAATATCGAGCAGCATCCGGCCCACCAGCGGCTTCATCGACCAACGGGTCGATGCGTGCACCGAACCGGATCAGTTCGCGAAAGAGCCCAATCGCCGCGAGCAAGTGAATGGATGCACCCATGATCTCGACCGCGGTCGCAGGGTCGCCGTCGATCGCCCATTCCAGCGCTGCACGGACGTTGTCGATTTCGTCTACGAATGCCGGCAACAGTGTCTGCTCATCGATTGTCCAGGACTGCTCGTAAAGCCGATTGATGGTGTCAGCGGCGGCACGAGCGTGGCGCCGTTGCACGACGGATACATCCCGGCTGGCCGCCAGTCGCTGGCCGGCGTAGTCGCGGGTACTTTCGAGCAGACGATAGCGAATGGGTTCGGCATCGCTCGCCACCACAAACGAACGTTCGACCAGGCAAGCCAGTCCATCCACGGCGCGTTCTTCGTCCAGATGGTCGTCACGAACCACTGCCACGGCAAAATCAAGATCAAAGGTACCGACGAATACCGAAAGCCGGTCAAGCACGATCTTCTCGTCGGTCGACAACAGGGAGTAGCTCCAGTCCATTGCGGCGCGTAGCGTCTGTTGCCGGGTGGGCGCGTTTCGATGTCCACCGCCGATGAGGGCGAACCGGTTCGACAGGCGCGACTCCAGTCCCCGTAACCCTAGAAACGGAACGCGTGCCGCGGCGAGCTTGATGGCAAATGGCAACCCATCGAGCTGTCGACAGATCGAGACAACGCAGGCGATATTCTGCTCGTCGAGCTTGAATCGATGGTCAGCAGCACGCGCCGACTCGAAGAATAATTGGACAGCGCCGTGGACTTCGGCCTCGGCAAACGACGCCTTTCGGCTAGGCACTGACAAGGGGGCCAGTCGGAATACTCGTTCGTCGGGCAACCGCAGCGCCGTCTGGCTGGTGACCAGGATTTGAATGCCCGAGGCTCGGAGCATCAGTTCGCTGGTGAGTTCCGCCACCTCCTCCACGAGATGTTCCGCATTGTCGATCACCAGCAGCGCACGGGTCGACTCGAGCGCGTTGGCAAATGCCGGCACGGAGACCATGCTTCCGGCGTAGATCAGATTGAACGCGCGAGCAGCAGCCTGCAACAGCAAGATCGCATTGCGAACGGGCGATGCTTCCACCCAGAACACACCGTCGTTGCACATCGGACGCCGCCGATGCGCGGTGGCAACCGCAACAGTCGTCTTGCCGATGCCACCCGCGCCCAGCAACGTGACGAGGCGATGCTCGGCGAGCAACGTGTCCAGCGCGACTAAGTCATCGTCGCGACCGACGAGCCTGGCGGGCAGCGGCGGGATCTGACCAATTGACTCTGAGGCCTCGGTCGTGACCATGACTGCTGCCTGGTCGGAGGAACCCAACGCGAAGCGATAGCCACGACCAGGAACCGTCACGAGCGCCTGTTTGCCGAGCAGCTTGCGTATCGCGTGGACCTGCACGTCCAGATTGCCGTCTTCGACGACGCGCTGACCCCAGACGGCCTCATATAGTTCCGATCGCGGAACCACGCGATCTCGCCGTTCGATCAAGGCCACGAGCAGGTCGAAAGCCCGGCCCCGAAGGGGTGCGATCGTGCCATCAATCAGGATGAGCCATTCGCGGGGACGAATCTCCAAAGAACCGAATTGGTGGCCATCACTCATCGCCTCTCTCACCGGTGGACGCGCCTATGTATGCCAGATTGAACTTTTCGGAAAACTACCGACGTAGTCGCTGTGAACCGCTCGCGAAATTCGGTTGCTGATGCCCTCCCCTGGCGACTCATCCCGAAGCGGCCAGGGCGTCACGCCAAACCCAGCAACTCGCGCCGACGTTCGAAGGCTCTCTCAAGTGCCTCATTCAACGGCGGCGTCCCCAGAAGCGCCAGCGCAAAGTGAAGTTGGTCCGCGGGGGACAAGTGCATCTGCTCGGCCTGCTCGACGGCGTCGTGAGCGCCGCCCTGCGCTGCGGACGCGACGAGTTCGGTTGTCGCACGCCCTTTCAGCTTGGCAGCAGCACGCTCGATCAGCGCAGGCGGATCCGCGCTGATCCGCGACCCTCGGCGGGCTCTCGGCTTGTGGGTAGGGGACCGGCTTGTCATCGCCATAGGATGCGGCAAATCGCCGCACAAATCCATGGGCGGGGAGCGTCGACGGCCAGATCAACGGGATCGCGCATCAGCGCATTGAAGGCGCTCGCCCAGCGGCCGGTACGTCTCCCGCAGCACAGTCATCGATCACCGGCAACAGATCTACTGCCAATTCGACCTCGAGTCGCACGGTGAAGTCCGCGATCGACTGCGAAGTCGCGACTCGCTCGCGTACCCAGAAGAAAACGTGCCACCACATTGCTCAAACACTTGATGCCGCGGGACACGACGTAGAAACCTTCTCGCACGCTACGCAAGCCAGTCGTGTAGATTCGCATTGCGCAGGCCATGGGCAATCCGTCAAAGCGACTGCGCGGAAGTCTGCATTTGCGGTGAGTTCTCGTTCGCGTCGACGGCATAAGAAGTCGCCTGCTGCACATTGCCGATTTCCCGGCACTGATCGGTTAACTGGGTCGCCCTAGCGCGAATGGCACTTACTTTAGCCCCCGCGTGGCGGATGGCCGTGGATGGTGACGTGTTCGCGGGCGACGGTGCGGGGTTGCTTGAGCCATGGGTAGGACTTCGGTCGTCGCTTTCGCATTCGGGGCTCGATTCTGCC
>JBGSTN010000400.1:0-2506 GCA_041736455.1 Burkholderiaceae bacterium
CAACGGCGCGCGGGTGGCCACGATCGCCACGCCAGCGGCCACCATCAGGCCGGCCACCACGCCCAGAAGAAATCCGAGGGCGGTGCCACCGTGCTGACGTCGACGGGGCGCAAGGCGAAATGCGGACATGGCGGGTTGGCAACCTGAAATGAGTCGATGCGTGATGAGGACGGTTTCGACCGTCGAGGGGTGAGCTGGCAACGGCGACACGGCTACATGCGGGCTGGCGCCGACACACCGATCAGTGCCAGACCATTGTGCAGCACTTGCCGCACTGCCGTCAGCAGGACCAGCCGGGCATTGCGAAGCCTGGCATCGTCGACCAGGAACCGCTCGGCATTATAGTAACTGTGCAGCGATGCCGCTAAGTCCTTCAGGTAGAAGGCGATCGCGTGGGGGGCCAATTCGGCGGCCGCCGACTCGACAACGTCCGGCCATTCGGCAAGCTTGGCCATAAGTGAATACTCACGTTCCGACGCGAGGGGCACGAGATCGACTGATTCTGGCGCCACGTCGTCACCGATGGACGGAAACTGCGCCTGCGCTTGCGCCTGTACGGAGCAGATCCTGGCATGCGCCATCTGCACATAGTAGACAGGGTTTTCGTCGGTCTGTGCGAGCGCCAGGTCGATATCGAACGCGAACTCGGTATCGGCCTTGCGCGAGATCAGGAAGAAGCGGACGGCGTCGCGGCCGCGCACGATATCGCCTTCACCGGAACTCCAGACGACCAGGTCTCGCAGCGTCACGTACGAACCGGCCCGCTTGGATATCTTGACCTCCTCACCGCCTCGCACGACGGTGACCATCTTGTGCAGGACGTAGTCGGGCCAACCGGCCGGCACGCCGATATCCAGTGCGGCCAATCCGGCGCGCACCCGCGCGATCGTGCCGTGATGGTCGGTGCCCTGGATGTTGATGGCCTTGCGGAAACCACGTTCCCATTTGCTGACGTGATAAGCGACATCGGGGACGAAGTATGTGTAGCCGCCGTCGGACTTGCGCATCACGCGGTCCTTGTCGTCACCGAAATCCGTACTGCGCAGCCAGAGTGCGGCATCCTTCTCGTAGGCGTGACCCGAGGCGATCAGATCGGCAACGACGCCCTCGACACGGCCATCGCGATAGAGAGAACTCTCCAGGTAGAAACAGTCGAACCGCACACCGAACACATCGAGGTCGGCGTTCTGCTCGCGCCGCAGATAGGCGACGGCGAACCGCCTGACGGCGTCGAGGTCGTCGATGTCGCCGCTCGCGACCACCGCCTGGCCGTCCGCATCGACGACCTGGCCACCGGCGACATATTCGGCCGCGATATCGGCGATGTAGTCGCCGCGGTAACCGTCGGCCGGAAACGCCGGGTCGTCGACGGACGTTCCACGCGCGCGCGCCTGCACGGACAACGCCAGGTTCTCGATCTGGGCGCCCGCATCGTTGTAGTAGAACTCGCGCTGCACGTGCCAGCCATTGAAGTCGAGCAGCGACGCCAGGCAGTCGCCGAGTGCGGCCTGGCGACCGTGCCCGACATGCAACGGACCGGTGGGATTCGCGGAGACGAACTCGATGACGACACGCGCGCCGCCGGCGGTATCGTTGCGGCCGTAATCGCTGCCCTTGCGGAGCACGGCACCGACCACTTCACGACGGGCGGTATCGCTCACCTGGATATTGATGAAGCCGGGTCCGGCCACCTCGACCCGCTCGATCAGCGCCGGATCCCGATGCGCCATCACGTGGTCGGCGAGTGCCTGCGCTACGACGCGCGGACTTTTGCCGAGTTGCTTGGCGACCTGCAGCGCGAGGTTGCAGGCGAGGTCTCCGAGACCTGCCTGACGAGGCCTGTCGAGCGTGGCACGCGGCAATTTGTCGCCTGCAAGCACCACACCATCGCGATTGATGACGTCGGCCAGCGCCACATCGAAACTCTGTGCAATAAGGGCTTTCTGTTCGCGTAACATGTCGGAATTGTACTTGGCGGGTCGCAACGTCAGGTTTCAGTCCGTAAATGTCGACCTGCGGATACTGTCGCCTGCGTCCCTGCCGCGTGGGCCAGCTGATTGCCTGGCTTGATCAAAACGCCCGCAGCGGGCGTCAAGAACAGAAACACACGACTGATGACCGCCCTCGATTCGAGCAGCAACCCTGCCGACTTCTCTCTCGACCATCTCGTCCTCGCTGCCGACACTCTCGAGGCGGGTATCGATTACGTCTGGAACCGGCTCGGCGTGCGGCCCGAGGCCGGCGGCTCGCATCCCGGATGGGGAACCCACAATTGCCTGCTGCAACTGGGTGGCGGCACCTATCTCGAAGTGATAGCGCCCGACCCGAATCAGGCTGCGCCCTCGCGGCCGCGGCCTTTCGGTATCGACCTGCCCGAGCTGCGTGAACGGATAGGGGTGCGGCCGCGGCTGATTCATTTCATGATCCGCACGAACGACATCGCCGCGACCAGCGCGACACTCGGCTACGATCCGGGCCCCGTATTCCAGATGTCGCGCGGCGTGCT
>JBGSTN010000484.1:0-4559 GCA_041736455.1 Burkholderiaceae bacterium
GCGACCAAGGTGCAACCGGCGCGACGGGCGCACAGGGTACGGTGGGCGCAACTGGCGCGCAAGGTGCGATCGGTCCGACGGGCCAAGCCGGCACGAACGGTAACAATGGTGCGCAGGGTGAAGCCGGCCTGACCATGCTGATCGAAAGCGTTGACGCAGGCAATGGCGCTAATTGCGCATCGGGCGGCCAGCGGATCATTGCGGGCCTCGACAGCAACGTTGATTCCGTTCTCGACGATCCGCAGGAAGTCAGCTCGACCAGTTATGTCTGCAACGGTTCGTCCGGCATCGGCTGGGTCGTCGTCGGAGGTCCGGACGTGCAGGCGCAGCCCAACACCGGTTACGTGGCCGACAACGTGACGCAGGTCGTGATCACCTTGCCGGCGAACCCGAGCGTCGGTGACGTAGTCCGTGTGTCAGGCAGTGGTGCGGGCGGTTGGATGATTGCTCAGAACGACGGTCAGTCCGTCGTCACCAGCAACCTCGACGTGGCCACGATCGGCAAGGTCTGGCGCCAAAGCATGTTTCCCTTCTCGGATGGGGGAGCCGTCGCCTCGTCGTCCGACGGGACCAGGCTGGCTGCAGCGGAATGGTTTGGAAACATCTTCACGTCGTCCGACGCCGGCTCGACATGGACAATGCGCAACCCGATTGCGAATTGGCAGGCGTTGGTCTCGTCTTCGGACGGCAGTCGCCTGATCGCCGCACCCAGGTTCGGGTTTATCAATCTGTCGACCGACTTTGGCAACACCTGGAATACAAGCGGGTCCTTCGCGGATTGGATGTCAGTCGCTTCGTCGTCCGATGGCAGCAAGATCGTGGCGGCAGGTATTGGTCCTTTGCGGACGTCGGCCGACTATGGCGCGACGTGGACGGATCGCGATACGTACAGACACTGGGCCGCGGTCGCGTCGTCCTCGGATGGAAGTCGACTGGTTGCGCTCGAAGACTATGGACCGATCCGCATATCAGCAGATTCCGGTGAGACCTGGATCGAGCGGGATGCTTTCAGGGAGTGGACTGCGGTGGCGTCGTCGTCCGACGGACGCAGGCTCGTGGCTGTCGCGAGGAATGATTTCGTGTATACGTCGGACGACTTCGGTGCAACCTGGACGCCGCAAGAAAGCCAACGTGCCTGGTCCAGCGTTGCATCGTCGTCAGACGGAAACCGCTTGGTGGCGGCAACGCAGTTCAATGGTCGAATCTACACTTCCAGCGACCGTGGGAGGACGTGGGCCGCGCATGAAGACATCAGCGAGTGGCAGCGCGTCGCCTCGTCGTCCGACGGCAGTCAGATGATCGCGATCTCAGCGACGACCCTCGGAGGCGTGTTGATTTCGACGCCGACCGCGATGCCGGTCACCACCACCGGCACGGCCGGCTCGATCATCGGCAAACAGTATCAGGCCATCGAATTGCAGTACGTCGGCGGCGGCCAGTACATCGTGCTCGATGCGATCGGCGCAGGTTTCGATGTCCAATGAGCGGCTTCATCCGCCTGATCGATCATTGCGACGACAAGGAGCGACGGAAGTTCGAAATGGAAAGGTCCGATCCAGGCAACGGATTCGCGCAACAGGGGGAGGCCGATCAATCACTCGCGACACGCACGCGATTGCGGCCCGTTCGCTTGGCTTCGTACATCGCGGCATCCGCCGAATGCAGCAATGTCGACGCATCGTGTCCGATACCTTTGCTGAACGCGACCCCCACACTTGCAGAGATGCTGGCGATCACGCCGTTACCGAGATCGGATGATTCACCGACGGCACGGACGGCCCGTTCGATGACCTTGTCGCATTCCTCGCGCGACTGCAGGCCGGGCAGCAGCAGCACGAACTCATCGCCGGCCAGGCGCGCGACAGTGTCGTTGCTCCGCACGCAGCCCGTCAAACGGCTTGCGACCGACTTGAGCAGAAGGTCACCCGCGGCGTGACCGTGGCGGTCATTGATCGACTTCAAACCGTCCAGGTCGAGAAAACACACGGCGAGCAGGCCATTCTGACGGCGCGTGAGGGATATCGATTGTTCAAGTCGGTCCATCAGCAAGCGGCGGTTGGGCAGGCCGGTCAACGAGTCGTGGAAGGCGATGTTCTCGACCGTCGCCTGGTGCTCTTTCATCGCGGTGACGTCCAGCATCATCCAGATCGATTCGCCGGATTCGCGCGAGAGCAGCTCGCCGCTCGTATCGACCCAGATCGGACTTCCGTCTTTGCGTCGCATCTGGAGCTGGGTCCTGTATCGGTCACCGGCCCGAAGCACGTCGTCCGATTCCCGTTCGAGCGCCTCGCACGATTCATCGTCCAGGTAGAGGATCCGCTGTGGTTGGCCCTGCAGTTCGCCTGGCGAATAACCGAACATTCGATTGAGAGCCCGATTCTTCCAGACGATCGTCCGGTTCTTCATCTTGATGATGCCGATCAGCTCGTTGTCCAGCATGGCCTCCTGCTGACGATTGAGCGAGGCCAGGTCACGTCGTACGCGTTCCAGTTCCGAAACGTCGAACATCACGCAGCGGCTGCTGAGAAAATGGCCCGATGGATCGTTGATCGCCGTGGACTTGATGCTGACATGCCGTGCGACCCTGTCACGGCCGATCAATGTGCACTCCAGTGGAACGGTCATTTCGCCACGTGTCAGTTCGGGGAAGCGTTCTTCGAACTGCCTGCGCCCCGCAATGTCGAGGAAATCCTTGACGGAGCGCTTGCCGACGAGTTCACCGGACACGCAGCCAAGCCACCCAAGCAGTGTCGCGTTCACCTTCGTGAACAGACCCTGCGAATCCAGTGAGTAATAGCCGCAGGGCGCGTGATCGTAGAGGTCCTGCAGTGCGGCGGAAGCCTTGGCGAGTTCGTCCTGCAGGCGTCGCCGCTCGGTGATGTCTCGCCCGACCGCCTGCACGGCGTCGAGTTGCGCGTCTTCGGCGAAGAATGCGCGGTGAACGAACTCTCCCCAACGGGTCTCGCCTCCTTTCCCGGGGAAACGGATCTCGGTGACGGCCACCGGTTCGGCGGGACTCAGTCGTCGCAGCATTTGGTCGACAGCGGGCCGATCTTCGGGGTCGACGAGTGCACGCCAGGTCTTACCGCCCAGATCGAGGTCGGAAAGTCCGAACATCTGGCGTGCCGTCGGATTGATGAACCGGAAGTTTCCGTCAGGATCGAAGCGGAACACCATCTCGGTCTGGTCGTTCACCACCGCCTGAAGCTGTCGCTGACTCTCATCCAGTCGGCGACCGGCTTTCTGAAGTTGCCAGACCACCCAGACCGATACTGCCGCCGTGAGCAGAAAACACGAGAGCGCAACGATGTAGATACTGTCGAATTCGAATTCCGCGTAAGGGGGTGTGAGGAGATAGGTGCCGGTGATCGCGCTGAGCACGATGACGAGGAATCCGGGACCCAGCCCGCAAAAGTACAGCGTCAGGATCGTGGATGCATAGAACGTTGCAAACACGAGGCGTCCGTCGACAGGCAACAAGCCGATGCGGACGACCAACGAAGCAGCGAAAAATGCGAGCGCCAGAAGGTAGCGCATGGCGATCGCACGACGCGTGGGTTCACGAGGTAGAGGGTTCACCGTGCCATTGTGATGTCTGCTGGCCGGGCTCGACCCGTGTTGACCCTCGCGCAACCGTATGAACTGTGGCGAAAACTGTGAAATGCATCGCAAGAATTGGCCGGTCCAGCCAATTCTTGCGCAACTCCTTGATTCGGGTCTGTGTCCCTTTGCTAGCTGAGCAGCGCTCGGCGGCCACGATCGAAAATCCCGACCGCTCGGAACGAAAAATGCTGCGGCTCCGCGGTCTGGTCAAGCTCATAATGCCGGGCCGTGATTCTTCCCTGGTGACTCGATGCTGTTTGCGATCAGTTGGATCGTCGTCTTCTTGCTGCTGGCGTTTTGGTCGCTTACCGTCTGGGCATTGCATGCCGTCGCCATCTGGACACTCTCGAACGCGGGCGCTTTGACGAGCGACCCCTCGGGCACACGAGACTTTCGACTACCGGAAGGGTTGGCCCAATGGATCCCGCCGGAAGCCGCGCAAGCCTTTGCCTCGCTGATAGCGGACCTGCGTCCGATGGCCGACAGCCTGCTGCAATCGGCTCCCGCGCTGGCCGGGGGCGTGACGGTCGCGAGCTGGTTGCTCTGGGGTGTCGGCGCCGTGCTGCTGGTCTTGCTCGGGGCGGGGCTGCACTGGTTGATTGCGGCGGCGCGCCGGCGTGGTGGGGGTTCCGGTACTCCGCCACCTCGCGCGTTCGCGGCGAAATGAATGAATGCCATGGTCTCTTCCGTCGGTCGTCGGGCCGACGCCGAACTCTTGCCTGACATCGGGAACGACCCGACGCGGGAGTGCCCGGTGTGGCGGGGGCCTGCCCCGGGATTCGCACCAGCATGACGATGAGAATCGTGCAGCGCCTGCGCGACGCCTCCCGCGACTTGCAGACCGAACGGGTTACGGTGGCTGGCCTGATCGAAGCCCACGGGCCCGCCGCGAACGGCAGTCTGCTGCTGTTGCTTGCTGTGCCTTGCCTGTTGCCGATTCCGGGCACCGGCACTGT
>JBGSTN010000487.1:0-2420 GCA_041736455.1 Burkholderiaceae bacterium
TCGAATGGGTCGTCGTCGCCGGGCTTGGCGTCTTCGGCTTTGCGTTCGCCGTCAACTCCTCGGTGCACTCCTATCTCGTCCTCGCTTATGCCGGATCGGAAAAGGCCGCCGAGGATGTCGGCTTCTACTACGCGGCAAACGCCGTGGGCCGATTTCTGGGCACCCTGCTCTCGGGGCTTCTGTATCAGTGGGGTGGTCTTGCGTACTCGCTGATCGGTTCGGCGGTGATGCTGGCGACCTGCTGGCTCGTTACGTTGGCCTTGCCGGTCTCTCTGCCCGGCCGCCGCGCCGACGATGCGACCGGTGAGGGCCTGATCGCCGAAACGACCGTGACCGCTTCCGCACGTGCCGACGTTCAATACCGGGCCGGACCGTGACGACCAAAGCGCGACATGAACCGCGATTCGAAACACCAGTAATCGACCATTACTGATGGACGAGAACACCGCCGTGGCTTGCCTGGCCGCTCTCGCGCAGGGCCTGCGCCTGAGAATTTTCCGGGCACTCGTGGGCGCGGTCCCCGCAGGGCTGACACCGGGCGCCCTCTCAGTGATGCTGAGTGTCCCCGGTTCGACATTGTCGTTCCACTTGAGGGAACTGACCCATGCGGGCCTCGTGACGCAGGAACGTGAAGGTCGGCACCTGATCTATCGACCCGCGCTCCGGTCGATGAACGACCTGCTGAATTACCTCACTGCCCATTGTTGTCAGGCCTCCAAGGAGAGTGCCTGCAGCGTACGGACGCCGACGCGAATCACGACTTGCTGAACCTTTAAGGCAACCTGCACCTACAACCCTATTAGGGAATCGCCATGAGTGAGAAGCTCTACCACGCGCTCTTCATCTGCACGCACAATTCGGCCCGCTCGATCATGGCCGAAGGCATCCTCAACAATCTGGGCCGCGGGAAATTCCGGGCCTTTTCGGCGGGCAGCGAGCCCGCGGGAACCATCAACCCTTTCGCACTCGCAACGCTCGAGCGCATGCACATTCCGACCGGCGGTTTTCGCAGCAAGGACTGGAACGAGTTCGCACGCCCCGATGCGCCCGCGCTCGACTTCGTCTTCACGGTGTGCGACAAGGCGGCCGGGGAAGTCTGCCCTTTCTGGCCTGGCCAGCCCATGACCGCGCACTGGGGCGTGGCCGATCCCGCGGAATCGACAGGCACCGACGGAGAGACGGCCAAGGTGTTCTGGGATACGGCGGTGGTGCTCAGGCGCCGCATCGAGTTGATGCTGTCATTGCCGATGGCCTCGTTGGACAGGATGGCACTCCAGCGCGAGATCAGCGACATCGGCAAGCGCTGAGCCATGTCGACAACGAACGTTCGCGTTGGAGCTGTGACGCCGGCCGGTCAAGCTATTCTCGATGGATCCAGTGCTGTTCGACTCCGGCCTGACATACTCGCTCAACCGACGGCTCAACGAAACCCGCTATTTGGCCTGTCGGCTGGCGTCGATCGACGCCAGCGACTACTTCGTAACGGCCGTGGCGGCTGCCGAGCAGTTCGCCGTTATCGCACTGAGCGTGCGCGCGAACCTGGATGACGGCGGCAGTCTGGTCATTCAGAGTCGCGGGGCACGTGGCTACTCACGCTTCCATCGGCGTCGAAGCTCACCTGGCAGGCGGTGGTCAACCGAGCGCGCATGCGTTGGCGCGCCCGCAGCAGGCGCGACTTGGCCGCGGGCAGCGTCAGACCATCACGCTCGGCGAATTGGCGTAGCGTCAGACCTTCGAGGTCACAGGCACGCAGGATGTGGGCATCCTCCGTGGCAAGCTCGTTCAACACCCGCGCGACGCATCCCGCCATGGCATCGATCGGCATGACCGGATCTGCGGCGGGCGCTTCGATGGCGTGAACGAGGTCGTCGAGCGCCACATGTGGCCTTGCGCCGCGTGCGCGGTCGACGATCGCATGGCGTGCCACCTGGAACAGCCACGCGCGTGGGTTGTCCAGCTTGCAGAACCCTTTGCCTTGGCGCATCGCCTTGACGAACACGTCCTGCAGCAGATCCTCGGCCGCATGTTCGTCCGCCAGCCGATGGCGCAGATAGCCGCGCAGTTCTGCCTCGTGCGCTGTCCACGCTTCGGCCACGCACGCGAGACTCCCGGTGGCGGTGGATTGGACGGCGCAGGATTGCGTTGCAGAAGATTGCATGGCCTTGCCGATGGATTGCAGGGACGAGTCTTTCATCGCACGTTCCGTCCGACAAGAATAGCCGACGTGCTTGCCGTATCGGCGGATCCCGCTCGCAACGCCAGAAGCGCCACGAACGCGGCCACGCCGATTCCCGCGGTAACCCAAAGGGCGCCGGCCTGCAATCGATCGAGCACGACCCCGAAGAGGAATGGCGCGAGCGCTTGCGCCACGCGCGCCGGAAACATCAGCCAGCCTTGCCTCGCGCCGTAGCCGGCACTGC
>JBGSTN010000498.1:0-2432 GCA_041736455.1 Burkholderiaceae bacterium
GCAGTGCCGCTGCTGGCCGGTGCGACCGCCGCGATGATCGAACTCGGATCGGCGCTCAAGCCGGTGCTGATCGCCGGCTACGCCGTGGCGCTGATCGTGGTCTTCGAACACGTGATTCGCAATCTGGGCTTCATCGACCAGGCGATGCGTGCACGCTCGCGCGAGCGGTCGCTGTTGTCGCAGCAGTTGGCCCTCTTCAGCACCAGTCAACTGGGCATCGCGCAGACCCTCAATGGCCGTATCGGCCGCGCGAACGCCCGTTTCCGGCAATGGTTCGGCGAAGGCGCCGGCGATGCGCTGCTCAATGATCTCGCCGCATCGATAGGCATGAGTCGCGAGCGATTGCTGCGCCTGATCAAGCGTGCCAACGATCGGATCGCCGGCCACGACAGCCGTTCGATCAACGTCTTGCTCAATGGCGCCACGCCCCGATACTTCAGTGTCCAGGTGCGCCGCTTCGATCCCACCCAGGCCTCGCGCGGCCTGCTATGGACAGTCAGCGACCAGACATCGGACTGGCTCAGTCGCAAGGCGAGCGAACGAGCAGCCTCGCGTGATCCGCTCACCGGCGCGTTGAACCGGCGCGCGCTCCACAAGCGGCTGGCTGCCATGCTCACGCGCGACCTGCGCCGCCAGCCGTTCGCCGTGCTTTGCATCGACATCAATCGATTCGGTGACCTGAACCACGCGAACGGCGAAGGTTTCGGAGACCAGATTCTCTGCATCGTCACACGTCGTATCCAACGCATGCTGCGTGAACAGGATGTCATCGCGCGCACCGGCGGCAACGAGTTCGTGATCGTGCTCGAGAACGTCAATGCGATGGAGCGGGCGGCCGGTATCGCCGAGAAGGTGATGGAAACGCTGTCGGCGCCGATCGTGCTCACGAGCACGACCTGTTCGATCGCTGCTGCCGTCGGTGTCGCAGTCGCTCCGACCCATGGTCGTCGTTCCGATGAAATCCTGAGCCGGGCGCGCGCGTCGATGTTCGCCGTCAAACGCACGCTGGTGCAGGTTCAGGCGGGCAAGCTGGGGCGTCGATCGCCTTGAGCCGGCGCCGCGAGGATCGATTCGACGAGTTCCTGCACGGCGAGCGCTTCGGCGAGCGACGCGAGATTCGTCTTTTCGCCGCGGGTCATCGCGGCGACCTTGTCCAGGTGGCGTGCGAGGACGAGCGGGCGGATCTTCTCGTTCGGTAGGGCGTCCGGTGCGGGTACCCATCGACCATCGACTTCCCGCTCGGCGATCGACCAGTTGCGCAGCCTCATGCGCCCTGCGCTGCCCGTCAGTTGCCAGGTGTTCACATCGTCTTCGTTCGTCGTCCCGATGGCGCCCGTCAGCATTCCGGGGATGCCGCCGGCGGTCAAGCCGGCACTGATCGCTCGCTCGCTGCGCACGGCAGACGGAAATTCGGCCACGGCATCGTGCAAGGTCACGTCTCCGAGCAGCCGCTGCGAAAGAAACAGGAAGTGCGATGCGACCTCGCGAGTGAACCCGCCTTCATCCCTGCCGTCCAGCCATCCCGATGCATCGACCTGCCAACTGCGAGGCCATTGCGCGAACGCCAGATCGATGTCGAGTCGCTGCGGTGAACCGATCACGCCTTCGCGTATCCAGTTCTGCAAGTGGTCGACGGCGAACGATGACGGAAACACGAAATTGACGGCGGCGCGTATCGCTCCTCGGCCGAGTCCGGCTACGACCTCCCGCGCCGCCGCCACATCGGTGGCGAGCGGTTTTTCACACAGCGCGGCTTTGCCCATCGCGATGCATCGGGCCAGGTAATCGAGATGACTGCTGGGCGGCGAGGCGATATGCACGCAGTCGGAGGCCATGATCACTGCATCGGCCGACTCGAACACCTTGCGGTCCGGATCGATCAGACGAAGCCGCGTGGCGGCCGCCACACCGGGATCGAAGATGCCACTGACGCTCAGGACGGCGGGATCGTGCTGGATCGCGGCGCGCAGCAGACGTTCGCCCATGATGCCGAAACCGATGAAGCCCAGTCGTATCGCCATGTCAGATCCCCATCACCCATTGGATGACCGACTTCGCGACGAAGCCGAGCATGCCGAACGCAAGTACGAAAAACAGCACGAAAGTCCCCATCCGACCTGCACCCGACTGGCGGGCGAGATTCAGGATGATGAACAACATGTAAAGAATCAGCCCCCCGACGCCGAACGTCGCACCGAACCAGGCGATCTGCTCCTCGGTGAAGCCGAACATCAGGCCCGCACCACTTCGCGATAGGCATGCCAACTCGCGTGACCGAGCACCGGCACGATCACCAGCAAGCCGATCACCGTCAGCATCGCGACCAGCGTGAGCACCATGATCAGCACCGCCCAGAGTCCCATGGCGATCGGATTGTTGCCGACCGCGGCCACGCTGGTCTGCAAGGCGTCGCGGACGGGCACATCGCGATC